>JAKEEJ010000065.1 GCA_022616655.1 Nevskiales bacterium
GACGGCTTACGCCGGATTCCTCGCTTTGCTCGGAATGACAAGGTAATTTTGAAATGCACTTTTACTTTCCGATGCAGAACGTGGAGAAAATGCGGCCCAGCAGATCGTCGTTGGTGAATGCCCCGGTGATTTCGGACAGCGCCTGCTGCGCCAGACGCAGCTCTTCCGCCGCCAGTTCCGGCATGGCGCCTTCCCGGAGACGTACGTCCGCATCGCGGACGTACGTCAGCGCGCGTTGCAAGGCCTCGACGTGACGGGTGCGCGCGGAGAACAGGCCCTCGCCAACATCGGCGAGCCCTGCAAGGCGCAGAATCTCGCTTTTCAACAGATCAAGTCCGGCGCCGCTTTTCGCGGCGAGGCGCAGGACGATGCGCCGGTCATCTTCGGCGCGGGCCGGCGGCTTGTGCGACAGGTCGCACTTGTTGCGCACGATCACGGTTTCGACACCCGTGGGCAGACGCTTGAGCAGCGCCTCGTCGGCGTCCGTAATGCCTTCGCGGTCGTCCACCAGAAACAGCACCAGCTCGGCGTGGTCGAGCGCCGCCCAGGCACGGCGGATGCCTTCCTTTTCCACCGGATCGGTGCTGTGGCGCAGCCCGGCGGTGTCCACCACGGTGAGCGGCAGACCGTCGAGCTGGAGGTTCTCCCGCAATACATCGCGCGTGGTGCCGGGAATGTCGGTCACGATGGCGGCCTCGGTACCGGCCAGCGCATTGAGCAGCGTGGATTTTCCGACGTTGGGTTGACCGGCCAGCGCGACGGTCAGGCCTTCGCGCAGACGCCGGCCCTGATGGGCTTCGCGGATCAACTCGTTCAGCGATTGCTGAAGGGCGTCCAGGCGGCTGCGCGCGGCACCGTCCGAGAGCCCGTCCACATCTTCGTCGGAAAAATCCAGCGCGCCTTCGATAAAGGTCCGGAGCGCGATCAATTCTTCAACGCGTGCGGTCACGCGGCGCGAGAATTCCCCCTGCAGCGAGCGGCGGGCCGCGCGGGCGGCCTGCTCGGTGGACGCGGCGATGAGATCGGCGACGGCTTCCGCCTGGGTCAGGTCCAGACGATGGTTCAGAAACGCCCGCTCCGAAAACTCGCCGGGACGCGCCACGCGCGCCCCCAGTGCGCAGGCCGAGCGCAGCAGCCGGTCCAGTACCACCGGACTGCCATGGCCCTGCAATTCCACCACGTCTTCACCGGTGTAGGAGTGTGGCGCGGGAAAAAACAGGCACAGCCCTTCGTCGAGCGATTCGCCCGCGGCGTTGCGAAGCACGCGCAGCGCGGCCTGACGGGGCCCGGGCACGGCCCCGGCCATGCGTTCGGCAATGGCCACGGCCTTCGGCCCCGACAGCCGCAGAATCCCCACCGCGCCGCGACCCGGTGCGGTCGCTACCGCGACGATGGTGTCATTTACGCTTGCATCCATGGCCGCGAGTCTAGCCCGCATTTCTCACAGAGGCGCCGGAGCATCCCCTGCCTCTCGCCGACGGCCATCGCTCGATCCCCTTATGAGAAATGCGGGCTAGCGGTGATGCAGCCCTTCCCGCTCCAGCTTGCGGGTGATGTACCACTGCTGGGCGATGCCGATCAGGTTGCTCACCAGCCAGTACAACACGAGGCCCACCGGGAAGAATGCAAAAAATACGGTCAGCATCGCCGGCATGAGGCTCATGATGCGTTGCTGCATCGGGTCCATGACCACCGAGCCGGAGAGTTTCTGCTGTACCCACATGCTGAGACCGAACAACACCGGCAGTACATAGTACGGATCCGGCGCGGAGAGATCGCGAAGCCAGAAGACAAAGTCAGCCTGTCGCAGCTCCACGCTTTCCAGCAACACCCAGTAGAGCGCGATGAACACGGGGAACTGGATCAGCAGCGGCCAACAACCCGCGAGCGGGTTGAACTTCTCCTTCTTGTAGAGCTCCATCATCGCCTGCTGCAGGCGCTGACGGTCGTCGCCGTAACGCTCTTTGAGCTCCTGGAGGCGCGGCGCGTATTTCTTCATCTTGGCCATCGAGCGGTACTGCGCTTCCGACAGCTTGAAGAGCGCGAGCTTGACGGCCAGGGTTAGCAGAATGATGGCGGCGCCCCAGTTTGTCGTGAGACGGTAAAACCAGTCCAGCAGCCAGAACAGCGGCTCGGACAGCGGCGTGAGGATGCCGTAGTCCACCGTCAGTTCCAGGCCCGGGGCAATGTCGGCCAGCGACCGCTGCAGCTTGGGACCGATGTACAGCGGCGTGCTGAATGTTTTCTCAGACTGCGCCGGCACTTCCTGGGTGGCGCCGAGGTACTGGGCCAGATAGCCGAGGCTCGCGCTGGGCTTGCCGACATAGGTGGCCGCCTCGCCCGCCGGCGGGATCACGGCAGCCAGAAAATAATGCTGCAGAAACGCCAGCCAGCCGCCGGTCTGTTTGCGTTCGACGGGCTCCTCCGCCAGATCATCGAATGCGATCTTACGGAAACGGTAGCGCTCGCCACCGTTCTTTTGCTCGTAGAAACCAAGCCCCTGGAACGACTTTACAAAGGGGGGCTCCTCGCCGGCCGCGAACGGGGTGCGCCACAGTTGCACGTAGGGGCCGGTTGTGACCGGGCTGTTGCTTCTATTCCTGAGCGTATGGGTCAATTCGATTTTGTAACTGCCGCGCTCGAAGCGATAGGTTTTTACCACCGTCTGGCCCCGGGCGTTGCTGTACTCGAGCGAAACTTCGACCCGGCTGGCCCCTTCGGCCAGTGTGTATTGGGCGGCGGCGGTACGGTAGAGGTCCTTGTGCGACACCACCGGCTGTTTTGCGCCGGCGAGCCCGGACTGGATCACGAACCAGCGTTCAGGCGTGTCGTCCAGCAATGCTACGTTCAGCTCCGGCTGTTTTTTGGCATAGGGATAACCCTTGAGCTCCACGCGGCGCA
Source organism: Nevskiales bacterium (assembly GCA_022616655.1). Lineage (GTDB taxonomy): Bacteria > Pseudomonadota > Gammaproteobacteria > Nevskiales > Nevskiaceae > JACPFV01. Next base: position 2,902 of record JAKEEJ010000065.1, read on the forward strand.
GGTCGCCTCCCTCGGTAGAAAGCTCCGCGATCAACAGATCGGTTTCGACCCGGATGCGCTGTCCGCTGCCCGTCTTGATTTCCGGAACGGCCTGGAGGGCGGGCGTGGTGTCCGCAGCGACCGTGGGCACCTCATTTTCGGCGGAAGGCGGTGCCATGGCATCGACCGGCGCAGGCGTCCCCGCCGCGGCGGCGGGAGCAGTGTGCCCGTAGTCTTTCTGCCAGGCCTGGTACAACAAAAACAAAATCACGCCGAGCGCGGCCAGCAGCGCGAAACGGCGGCTTTCGATGGTGGTCATGATGGCTCCCCGGGCACGGGATCCATGCCGCCCTCATTGAGCGGGTGGCAACGGCACAGACGCCGGGCCGCCATCCAGGTGCCGCGCCACGGACCGTGGCGTTCCAGGGCCTGGGCGGCGTACGCTGAACAACTGGGATAGAAGCGGCAACGCGGTCCCAGCAGCGGGCTGATGAGCCACTGATAAAGACGGATCAAGCCAATCAGGACGTGGCGCATGCGCTTCAGTTCTGGACTTCCAGGCGCTTCCAAAAACGTTCCAGCGTCGCGCGCAGCTCCGACACCCGGGCTTTGCCGGCACCGGCGCGCGCGAAGATCACGATGTCGGCCGCCGGCAGGCGGTCACGGTTCAGGCGAAAACTCTCGCGGGTGTGGCGCTTGATGCGATTGCGAGCCACCGCCGTCGGCACGGTTCGTGCCGCGATGGCAAAACCCAAACGGGGCTGTTTCATGACGTTCGGCCGGACGATGACGGTCAGCAGCGATTCGTGCAGGCGCCGGCCTTCGGCCAGCACCGCCTTGAACTCGCCGGGTTTGCGCATGCGCATGCATTGAGAAACCCCCGGCAACTGATTTTCTTCCTAGGGGATCAGCCTTGCGCGGCCTTTGCGGCGGCGGCGTGCCAGTACCCGCCGGCCGCCGGCCGTCTTCATGCGCGCGCGAAACCCGTGGGTGCGCTTGCGGCGAAGCTTCTTGGGCTGGTAGGTGCGTTTCATGGCGGGGTCTATTTAAGCGGCGGCGGATTGTAGCCGCCGCCGCCGGCTGCAGCAACACGTTCACCTGTGGATAACTGTGCTGCCGGGGTATAGACTGCGTCCCTTTCAAGCGTTTCAGCCACCTTCAGTCTCAAATCCACAGGAGCCCGGCCTTGGTCGAGCTTTGGCACAAGTGTCTCCGGCGTCTGGAAAGCGAGCTCTCCAGCTCCGACCTCAGCACGTACCTGCGTCCCCTGCAGCCGCAACCCGCCAATGGCCGGCTGCTCTTGCTGGCCCCCAACCGCGTGGTGCTCAACCGGGTACGCGACGATTTTCTGCCGATGATCCGCAAGGGCCTGTCGGCACTGACCGGCAACGACGCCCTTCATGTGGACGTCTCCATGATCACGCCCGGAAAAGCTCCGGTACCGGCCGTTAACGGCGCACCGGAAGTGGAAGACGTCGTCCCGCGGTCCGGCGGCAAACTGGATCCCAAGTACACGTTTGAAACGTTCATCGAGGGAAAGTCCAACGCACAAGCCCGTGCCTACGCACTGCGCGTGGCCGGCTCGCCTGGCGGCGAGTTCAATCCCCTGCTGATCTACGGCGAGTCGGGGCTTGGCAAAACCCACTTGATGCACGCCATCGGCAACCGCATTCGCGAGAAAGGCCCGAACACCCGCGTTTTGTACGTCGGGTCGGAGCGCTTCGTCCGCGATCTGCTCTCGGCCATCCAGCGCGGTAAAACCGAAGACTTCAAAAACCACTATCGGCAGGTGGACGCACTGCTGATTGACGACATTCACTTCTTCGTGGGTAAGCCTGCGTCCCAGGAAGAGTTCTTCCACACCTTCAACGATCTACTGGACGGCCGCCAGCAAATGGTCCTGACCTGCGACCGCTATCCGGCCGAGCTGGACGGCCTCGACAAGCGTCTCAAGTCACGTTTTGCGTGGGGACTGTCGGTGCCCGTGGAGCCGCCCGAACTGGAAACCCGTGTGGCGATTCTGCTCAGCAAAGCGTCGCGCAACAAAACCAAGCTTCCGGAAGAGGTTGCTTTTTTCGTCGCACAGCGCATCCGTTCCAACATCCGCGAGCTGGAGGGCGCCCTGCACCGCCTGTCCGCCTCGGCACAGATCACCGGTCGGCCGATTACCGTGGATTTTGCGCGAGAAACGCTCAAGGACATGCTGGCCTCCTACGAACGGCTGATCACCATTGACAACATCAAGCGCCAGACCAGCACGTACTACAACATCCGGGTCACTGATTTGTCTTCCCCGCGCCGCACACGTTCCCTGGCCCGTCCGCGACAGGTGGCCATGTGTCTGGCCAAAGAGCTGACCCAGCACAGTTTGCCGGAGATCGGGCACGCGTTTGGAAAAGATCACACCACGGTGTTGCACGCCTGCCGAAAGGTCGCGGAACTCCGCCGAGAAGACGCCCGCACCCGCGAAGATTATGAAAATCTTCTGCGCCTGCTGAGCTACTAGGCGATCGTGTTAACAAAGCCCTGAATAACGGTGTGAGTAAATCATGGATTTAAAGAGACCGGATTCCTCCATCCCCAACGGGCCACAATTTGCACACAGGGCTCAGTGGCGGTTATGGAGGCATTCCAAACAGCGAAAAAACAACCCAACCGGTTGAATTTCCATTGATACTTCGATTTCTTCCCGTTTAAACTCGGTCACAGCTACTGTCACAACAGTCTTCTAATCTAAAGATAAAGAAAATTGGTGAAGATATGAAAATTCAAGTGGGTCGCAATGAACTGCTGTCGGTAATTCAGTCCGTCATCGGGGTCGTAGAGCGTCGACAAACTCTGCCGGTTTTATCCTGCCTCCTTTTGGACGCCAGGAAGGACGAATTAGTACTGACCGGCACCGATCTGGAACTGGAGTTGGTCAGCCGGGCCGTCATCAAATGCCAGACGGCGGGGAAAGCCGCGGTCCCTGCGCGAAAGCTTTTTGATATCTGCCGTGGGCTTCCGGAAGGTTCGGACCTTGCGCTGGAAACCTCGGGCGATAAATTGACGCTTCGCTCCGGAAAGAGCCGCTTTACGTTAGCGACCCTGCGCGCGGAGGAATTTCCATCCCTCGGCACAGTGACTTCGGACCGCGTGATCAAGCTGCCCAAGAAAGAGCTCCGAACGCTGATCGAGCGCACCCAGTTTGCGATGGCAAACCAGGACGTGCGCTATTACCTGAATGGCATGCTGTTGCACGTGGCGGCCAATCGCCTGCGCGCCGTGGCTACGGATGGACACCGGCTGGCCATGAGCGAGGCGGCCAGGGACAGCAAACTCAAGGACGAGGTGCAGGTCATCCTGCCGCGCAAGGCGGTGCTGGAGTTGATGCGCCTGCTGGATCCCACCGACGATGTGGTTGAGATCCGTTTCGGCGACAGCCAGTTTCAGGCCGACCTCGACGTTATCCGCCTGACGTCAAAATTGATTGACGGGAGGTTTCCGGATTACGAGCGTGTGATTCCGGAATCCGGCGACAAGAAATTGCGGGCGAACCGTGAGCAGGTACGGCAGGCGTTGGCCAGAACCGCCATCCTGTCCAATGAGAAATTCCGTGGGATTCGTCTGCAGCTGGGCGATAACAAGCTGCGTCTGTCCACGCACAATCCCGAACACGAGGAGGCGGAGGAAGAACTGGACGTTAACTACAGCGGCGCTCCTCTGGAGATAGGATTCAACGTCAACTATCTGCTCGATGCTTTGGGCGCGATGCAGTCCGACGAATTCCAGATGGAACTGAAAAGCTCCGATGCCAGCGGCCTGCTGCAGGAACAGGATGGAGGAAACAGCAAGTACGTCGTGATGCCGATGCGCTTGTAAGCATCCCCTGCCGCGCGCAGCCACTCGTCCCGTACCTGCGACTCCGGCGAAGAGCGCAACGGCTTGAGGTTTGATGTACCTGTCCAGAGCAGTGGGCGAAAACTTTCGCCTTTTTGAACGGCTTGAATGGAAGCCCCACCCGCGCCTCAATCTTATTCTTGGACCCAACGCTTCGGGAAAGACCAGCGTTCTCGAAGCCATTTACCTACTGGGACGCGGACGCAGCTTCCGCGGGGCCCTGAACGAAGCGGCCGGCCGTCTCGGACCACAGTGGCGGATCCGTGGCGAAATTGCCCGTCACCGCGACAGTGCTCCCGGTAGCGTGATACACACGGCCTGGTCGGGGCAGGGACTGGAAGTGCGCGTTGACCAAGCCCCGGTTGTTACCCACGAACTGGTGCGGCGCTTCCCGGTCCAAATTTTGGAACCCGACTCACACCGCCTGATCGAAGAGGCTCCGGCAAACCGGCGCCGGTATTTAGATTGGGGCGTGTTCCACGTGGAACATCAGTTTTTTCATGCCTGGAGGCGTTATCAGCGGGCGTTACGGCAACGAAACCAGGCGCTCCGCTCGGCGCGCAAAAAGGCCGAAGTCGAGGCCTGGAATGTGGAGCTGGCCACGGCGGGCGAAGAAATTCAGGGCCTTCGAGAAGCGCATCTCGAATTGCTCCGGGACAGCTTGGGCAGGGAGATTCACCGTTTGTTGAATGAGACGGAATGGTCGCTGGACCTGGCCCGCGGGTGGCCGGCGCGGAGGTCTCTGGTAGAAGCTTTAGCCGAACATTACCCCCAGGACCAGCGCTTGGGTAAAACCATGACCGGTCCGCACAAAGCGGAGTTGAAACTGAAACTGTCCGGAAAAACGGCCAGACACCATGTCAGCCGCGGGCAGCAGAAATTGCTGATCGCGGCGTTGCTCCTGGCGCAGGCGCGAATTATTGCCGAACACGCGCAAGCGCCCCCGGTGCTGTTGGTGGATGATTTTTGCTCGGAGCTCGGACCCGGGTACCAGCAGGCGCTCATGGCCGCGCTGGAAGACTACCCGGGGCAGACGTTCATCACCGCAATTGAATCCAGCGCCGCCCTTGAAAAAGTCCAGAAAAGTGCCGTGTTCCACGTGGAACAAGGGACCGAAAATGTCGCGATGCTGGTATAATTTTTCTTTCAGAAAATCCCAAAATAATGTCCAATCTCGAAACCTACGACGCCAGCAGCATCAAAGTGCTGAAGGGCCTGGAAGCCGTGCGCCAGCGGCCCGGGATGTACATTGGGGATACCGATGACGGCACCGGCCTGCACCACCTGGTATTCGAGGTGGTGGACAACGCCATTGACGAAGCGCTGGCCGGACACTGCACCGAGGTCACGGCCATCATGCACGCGGACGGCAGCGTGTCGGTTGCAGACAATGGCCGCGGCATTCCCGTGGACATGCACGAGGGCGAAGGCCGTTCCGCTGCCGAAGTTATCATGACCATTCTGCACGCCGGGGGAAAATTCGGCGGCAGCGGTTACAAGGTCTCCGGCGGATTGCACGGCGTGGGGGTATCGGTGGTCAACGCGCTGTCAGAGCTGTTGCTCCTGGACATCTGGCGTGATGGTCACCACTACCACCAGGAATATCGCGATGGAATCCCGCAGGCGCCACTGGCTCAGCAGGAGAAGACAGAGCGTCGCGGTACGCTGGTGCGTTTTTATCCCAGCAGCAAGGTTTTTACCCACCGCACATTCGATTACGACATTCTCGCGCGCCGGTTGCGTGAGCTGTCCTTTCTCAATTCGGGTGTGCGCATCGTGCTTCGGGACGAGGTCTCCGGCCAGGAGGAAACGTTCGAATACAAGGGTGGCCTCGCCGCATTTGTGGCGTACCTCAATCGCAACAAGGCCCCCCTGCACGAAATCATCCTGCACATTAATGCCGAACAGGGCGGCGTTCTTGTAGAAGCGGCTTTACAGTGGAACGACTCTTATCTGGAAAACGTTTACTGCTTTACCAACAACATTCCGCAACGGGATGGGGGTACACACCTGACCGGTTTTCGTAATGCCTTGACCCGCACTTTGGGCGATTACCTCGAGTCGGAGGGCATCACCAAGCGCGAGAGGGTGCAAATCATTGGCGACGACAGCCGGGAGGGTTTAACCGCCGTCTTGTCTGTCAAACTTCAGGATCCAAAATTCTCGTCTCAAACGAAAGACAAGCTGGTTTCTTCGGAAGTAACCCCACAAGTTCAGGGAGTTATTTCTGACAAGTTGCGCGATTTTCTCATGGAAAACCCAAAAGAAGCGCGCATGATAGCTGCAAAAGTGGTGGAGGCCGCACGCGCCAGGGAGGCGGCCAGGAAGGCCAAGGAACTCAACCGCAGAAAATCGGTGATGGATTTGGCCGGACTGCCGGGAAAGCTGGCTGACTGCCAGGAAAAAGATCCCGCAAAATCAGAGATCTTCATCGTGGAGGGCGATTCCGCCGGAGGCTCCGCCAAGCAGGGCCGGGATCGCCATTTTCAGGCCATCCTGCCGCTCAAGGGAAAGATTCTGAATGTCGAGAAGGCGCGCGTGGAGAAAATGCTCTCCTCGCAGGAAATCGCCACCCTGATCACCGCACTGGGCTGCGGCATCGGCGGTGATGAATTCAAGCCCGAAAAGCTGCGGTATCACCGGATCATCATCATGACGGACGCGGACGTAGACGGCGCTCACATCCGCACGCTGCTGTTGACCTTCTTCTATCGGCACATGACGGCGCTGGTGGAGCGTGGCCACATTTATATCGCTCAGCCGCCCCTCTACAAAGTAAAGGCCGGCAAGTCCGAATCTTACGTGAAGGATGACGACGAGCTGGACGAGTGGCTGCTGACCGCGGCCCTGGAAGGCGCGCTATGGATACCGGATGCGGGCGCAGCGGCCGTGCCGGTTCAGGAACTTGGGCAGTTGTTGCACACGCACGCCGAGGTAAACGGGTTGCTGAAAAAACTCGCACGGCGTTATGACCTGTTCGTGCTTGAGCAGCTGCGCGATCACTCGCCGCTGCCAGTGGAGGCGTCCCCGCTTTCAGGCTGGGCGAAAAAATACGCCGAAGACCTGAACGTCCGTGGCCATCTTCAGGGGCACTATTGTGTGGACGCGCGTGCCGATCAAGCCGGCACGAGCATCACCGTAACCCGCCGTGCGCACGGTACGGAACACGTGGTCCACCTTGGTCCGGAGTTTCTGTCGGGTCCGGAATACCGCCGCATCGTGGAGCTGCAGCAGGTTCTGCAACAAGTGGTGGGTGCGGGCGCCAAGGTTCGACGCGGTGACCGTGAAAAAGCCATTGCCCGTTTTGCAGACGGCTTTGACTGGCTGATGGCCGATGCCAAACGCGGCATGCATATTCAGCGCTACAAGGGGCTCGGCGAGATGAACCCCGGACAGTTACACGAAACCACGCTGGACCCTCTTCAGCGCCGTCTGGTACAGGTCAAGATCGAAGACGCGGTGGCCGCCGATCAGATGTTCACCACGCTTATGGGCGAACAGGTGGACCCCCGGCGCGAGTTCATCGAAAAGCACGCACTGCTGGTGGGGAATCTGGACGTTTAACGGGCGGGGACGCTGAGAACACGTTCCACCGCTGTTTGTGCAATGGGGTGATAGCCGGGCCGGGCATCGGCGTAGACGCGCCTGGCGAATGTCAGTCCGGCTTCAGTTTTCGCCAATTCTTTATAGAGTGGCACCATCAAGCGCATGCGACCGACCGCACGCAAGTGCTGTTCGAGCGCACGGTACGCCGCTTGGTAATTGTGGGCAATGGCGATCTTGAACCAGTCACAGGCGATAAAGCGGTTGTGGGACAGTGTGAGATTGAAGCGCCGGTCGAGTGTCACGAGCTGTTCCCGTGTGAGTGCGTCAGGCTGCAGGTCCAGGAAATGCCGCCACTCCTGCACGCTCCAGTTCTGGGTTGGGAGGTCGGCCAGCGCCAACCGGCCTTCGAGCCAGGCCGCGCGTTGCGTTTCGATTTCTGAAAAGGCCTCCGACGACGGCAGCACCGCATCGTCGGGCAGTTCCGGTTTGTAAATCCACTCGTCAATCTTTTCGAGGGGAACGGTTCCAGGGTGCGCTCTCAAGAGTTTCGCATCAAGGTAGGCGAGAAAATCTTCCGTGATTTTGCTCTGGAAGGCGTGGTTGTCAAACCAGTTTCGCAGAAAGGCATCGAACGTCGTGCGCCCGAATTTCGATTCCAGATAGGCCAGGAACAAAGCCCCGCGTTCGTAGGGGATGGCGGTTACCGTATCGTCTGGATTGCGGCCGCGCAGGTCCACCGCCAGGGCGCGATCGCCGGGCTTTTCGGCCTCGGCCAGCGCTCGTTGCAAGTCCGCCATTCCTTCTGCGCGTTCCATGTTGCTGCGGCGTTTTCCGTAGATCGCCTCCATGATGCGATGGGTGAGATGCGTGGTGAGTCCTTCGTTGAGCCAGAAATCCCGCCACGTGGCGTTGGTCACCAGATTGCCGGACCAGGAATGCGCCAGCTCGTGCGCCACCAGTGAAACGCCGGATTTGTCCCCGGCGATCGAGGTGGGGCTTACAAAGGTCAGGCACGGATTCTCCATGCCGCCATAGGGGAAGCTGGGCGGGAGCACCAGCACGTCGTAGCGGCCCCAGCGGTAGGAACCCATAAGCCGTTCGCTGGTTTTCAGCATCTGTTCCGTATCTTCAAACTCGTCAGCCGCGGCTTCGATAACCGAGCGCTCGGCGTAGATACCGGTGCGGGGCCCGGTCGGCTGGAAGTACAAATTTCCTACTGCCAGCGCAATCAGATAGGACGGGATGGGGAGCGACATCCGGAAAAAATAATCGCCGTCGCGTTTGATCTCAGGGGGCTGGCACGCACTCATCGCCGCCAACAGGTTTCGGGATGTGCGGATGCGCGCCTCGTACGTGCTGCGGACCTGCGGCGTGTCCTGTAGCGGAATCCAGCTGCGCGCGTGCAGGGCTTGTGATTGTGAGTAGAGAAAAGGGTGACGCCGGTCCGCGGTTTGCGCCGCCGCGAGCCACTGCAAGCCCGAAGCTTCCGGACGCGTGGCGTAGTGAATGCGCACGCGGTTTGCGCCGGGCGGCATGGCAATGCGCAGCGCGCTGCCGAGAATGGCATCACGCGCGTCGAGCCGGAAGGAGCCGGGACTCCAGTCGCCCTTCCCCGCCGCAGTTTCCACGTGCGCGACGTCAAGGTCGCGCGTATCCAGCCGCAGTTCAGCGGCGCCGGCATCAAGCCGCTGCAGGTTCAACTCAACCGCACCCTCCAGCACACGACGTTCAAAATCCACCGCAAGATCCAGCACCAGATGTTCTGTGCGGAAGTCGCGCACGTTGCTGTAAGAGTGATAGTCGCGCCGAACATCAAGCAACTCCGGCACCGTGTCGTGTGGACGCTCAGACAGACAGGCCGTCGTCAACACCGACAGCGGCAGCAGGCAACGCAGAAAACTCACCATGGATTCGACCGGCGTTTGGACCCACGATCATATCGGAAGCAAACGCCAGCGGATCTTCGGTGGATTCTGACAAGACACGCGCGTGCAGTGATAGCCTTTTGTCCGATGTCACGGATATCAAGCTTCCCCCCACTGATTGCGCGCGAAGCGCGCCTGTTGATCTTGGGCTCGATGCCGAGCGCGGCTTCTTTGCGCGCGCGACAATACTACGCGCATCCTCAAAATGCATTCTGGTGGATCATGGGCGAGCTGTTCGGTGCGGGGCCGGAACTGCCTTACGCACGCCGCACGATCCGGCTTGCGCGACACGGAATTGCCGTGTGGGACGTGCTCAAATGCTGCGAGCGTCCCGGCAGTCTCGACACAGACATCCGGACAGCGTCGGAAGTGCCAAACGATATCCCCGGCCTGCTCGTACGACAGCCGCAGATCCAGGCGGTATTCCTGAACGGCAGCAAGGCGGCCGACGCATTCCGCCGGCACGTGCAGACGCGCGTGTATTCCGTGCAGCCGGACCTGGTGATTGTTCGGCTGCCTTCCACGAGTCCTGCCAATGCCCGCTGCTCGCGGGTGCAGAAGCTGCGCGCCTGGAGTCGCCTGCTGGATACCGTCCGCAGGTCGGATAAATAGCATCACCGAGCGGTTGATACCCACAAATATTGTAATCAAGTCACTGAATATAAATACAGTTCCTTTATAAAACTGTAAGTATTATAGTTAGTCTGTTTAAAATACTTACGAGGGTAGTTAGTGAAGCGCACCCAACTATCAGGTCAACCCTGCGCCGTTGCCCGTGCGATGGATATCGTCGGAGAGTTGTGGAGCTTCATGATCATCCGCAACGTGTTTTTAGGCGTCCGTCGCTTTGAGGGCTTGCGGAAAAACCTGGGAATTTCGCGCAAGGTATTGAGCGAGCGTCTGGCGCTGCTGGTCGCGCGCGGCGTCCTGGAGCGGCGGCGTTATCAGGATGCTCCACCCCGCGATGAGTACCGGCTGACGCCCATGGGTGTGGATCTGTTTCCGGTGTTGATGGCTCTCGCCCGCTGGGGTAACCGCTGGTTGGTTGACGAGAAAGGTCCGCCCATCCAGTACGTGCACAAATGCGGGCAGACAACGCCCGGACGGCTGATCTGTACCGGTTGCGGTGAAGAACTGGGTGCGCACAACGTCCGGGCGCTGCTCGGTCCCGGCGGTGAGGAGGCCTATGTGGAGGCGATTGAGCGTGCGGCGGGCCGTGGCGTATTTCTGCGTACGGCGTGAGACGACGGGATTTGAAGCGGCGGTTGCTGCATTCAGGGAAGCGATACACGGACGCGGGAGAAACCCAAATTTTTTCGAAACTGACGAATCGGGCGTGTGCGTCGGCACCCCATCCACCGGCTCGATAACACTCTCCAGACGAAGCAAGATCCGCAAGTCCCGAAGTTGACTTGACGCATACGTTGTAGTAGATATTGACCCACTGGCGAGCAGGCGTGGATGGTATGCAGGCTCGCACGGACGGATCCGCAGTGAGCCTGGCTCGTGCGGAGACCGCACAGGAATTATTTGGTGTTGGAGGAGCGCCTAATGATTTCACGCAAAGTGGTCTGGCTGTTTCCGGTCTTGTTCGTCACAACGGTGCCGGCTTTACGCCCCC
>JAKEEJ010000066.1 GCA_022616655.1 Nevskiales bacterium
GGGTTTGGTCGGTGTACTGGTGGCGCTGCTCGCAATGAGCGAGGGTTTTCAGAAGACGCAGTCGACCACGGGTCGGCCGGACCGTGTGATCGTGCTGCGGGAGGGCAGTACGGACGAGATGTCGAGCGTCATGGGACTGGAACAGGTGCAGATCCTCCGCGACCTGCCCGGCGTCAGGCGCGGTGCCGACGGGCTGCCGTTGGCCGTCGGCGAAATGTATGTGCTGACCAACGTCAACAAGCGTGACAGCACCTCCCCCAGCAACGTCGTGGTGCGCGGCACTACGGCGCAGGCATTCAAGGTGCGGCCCGAAGTGCGCCTGATTGCGGGGCGCCTGTTTGAGCCCGGCAAGCGCGAAGTCGTGGTGGGCCGGGGTGCGGTTTCCGAATACGCCGGTCTGGGTCTCGGGCAGACGGTGGAGGTACGCGACGGCCTCTGGACCGTGGTGGGTCAGTTTGAATCCGGCGGTAACGTGCACGAATCCGAGCTGTGGGTGGACGTGACCGCTTTACACGACGCGGCGCGCTCACAGCATTACACGACGCTGGTGTTGCAGCTCGAGGACGATCGGGCCGAGACCTTTACCGCATTCAAGGATCGTGTCACGCAGGATCCGCGCGTGCAGGTCAGCGCGCAGCGTGAGCCGGATTATTACGCCTCGCGTTCGGAAGCGCTCGATGCGTTCATCCGAGGTCTGGGGTACACGGTGGCGGCCATCATGGCACTGGGCGCGCTGTTCGGTGCCCTGAACACGCTGTACGCAGCCATCGCTGCGCGCCGTGTTGAAATTGCCACCTTGCGGGCCATCGGTTTTGGCGGCGGTCCGGTGGTCGTTTCCGTCCTGGTCGAAGCCTGGCTGTTGTCGCTGGTCGGTGCGGTGATCGGCGCGACCATCGCTTACGTCGTGTTTAACGGCTTCACCGTTTCCACGCTGAACATGCAGACGTTCAGCCAGGTCGCGTTTGCCTTTGCGGTCACGCCGTCCCTGCTGGTGCAGGGTATCGTCTGGGCCCTGGGCATCGGGTTCTTCGGAGGATTGTTCCCGGCACTGCGCGCGGCGCGCATGCCGGTGGTGAACGCGCTGCGCGCCACCTGACAGGATTTATTGGGTGCGTCCGTAAACGTCCTCGAAACGGACAATGTCGTCTTCGCCGAGATAGACGCCGGACTGGACTTCGATCAGTTCCAGCGGTTCGGTGCCGGGATTTTCCAGGCGGTGTTTCGTTCCCTGCGGGATGAAGGTGGATTCGTTCGCGTTCAACATAAACACTCGTTCTCCGCAGGTGACGCGCGCGGTCCCCTTGACCACCACCCAGTGCTCGGCACGATGGCGGTGCATCTGCAATGAAAGTTTCTGACCCGGCCGGACCGTAATGCGCTTGACCTGAAAATGCTCGCCCCGAATCAGGGTTTCATACGACCCCCAGGGCCGGTAGACCTTCGGGTGGTCTTCGACTTCTGACCGCTTCGCCCGTTTCAGCGTCTCGACGATTTTCTTCACATCCTGCGCACGGGCGCGCGGAGTAATCAGCACGGCGTCGGACGTTTCCACCACGATGGTGTCCCGGAGGCCGATGGCCGCCACCAGCCGGCTCTCGGCCCGGATCAGGGAATGGTGCACGTCCTCCAGACAGACGTCGCCGTGGGTTACGTTGCCGTGCCGGTCGGTAGGAGGCAGCAGGCCCATGTAACTCCAGGCACCGACATCGTCCCAGCCGGCGTCGAGCGGCACCATCGCGGCTTTGTCGGTCTTTTCCATCACCGCATAGTCAATGGAATCCTTGCGCGCCCGCCGAAAGGCAGCGGCGTCCAGACGGATGAAGTCCAGATCGCGTTTAGATTGGGCCAGCGCGGCTTCACAGGCCTTCAGCATGGCGGGTTCGAAGCGCCGCAACTCATCGAGGAACAGGGCGGCGGGAAACAGAAACAGCCCGCCATTCCAGTAATAGCCGCCGGTCTTCAGAAAGCGCGCCGCTTTTTTCGCATCCGGTTTTTCGATAAATGCGGCCACGGCCCGGGCGCCTTTGACCGAACCGTTCCCGAGTCCTGCGCCGGCCTTCAGATAGCCATAACTCGTTTCCGGACGCGTGGGTTTGATGCCGAAGGTCATCAGGCGGCCGGTGGCGGCCGCTTTTGAAGCAGTCGTGGCTGCACGAACAAACGCGTTCTCGTTCTTCACCGCATGGTCGGCCGACATCAGAAACACCTGGGCATCCGCGCCGTGGCGTTGCTGCGCAAACAGCGCGGCCACGGCGGCAGCCGGCGCCGTGTTGCGGCCTTCGGGTTCCAGGAGCAGGGTGGCCCCCTCGATGCCGATTTCGCGCAACTGCTCCGCGATGCGGAAGCGGTACGGCTCTCCACAGATCACCACCGGGGGCAGCACTCCGGGAATCTTCCGGGCGCGCAGCGCCGTGTTCTGTAACAGGCTCCGGTCGTTGGTCAGTTGCAGCAGTTGCTTGGGATGCAGTTCGCGCGACAGTGGCCACAAACGGGTGCCGGAACCGCCGGCCAGAAGAACGGGCAGGAGCATGCAGGTGGGATCATTCTTTTAAGAGGCCGGTATTCTAGAGCCTGTTATGGATCTTTACGCCGAAAGCCTATTTCCGGTCGGTGATGGCGGCCGCAGGTGTGCCGGGCATGGCCGGTTCTGGTGGCGCTTTTAATCCCCCTCAACCGTGCAAAGGCAGGGTCGCGATCAGCCGCGGCGACACCCTGGCGCCGGACATCCGAATCCAGCTACCGTTCGTCGGATGGCTGCCATTTTTTCCGGCTTGCGTCCCACCCCTTGGAAGGTCGTGTAAATAAACAAGAAGTGCTTGCTTTTACACAAATATTCCACAGGTTTCTGAGGGCTTAAGCACATAGATATTGGGGTTGACTCACTGTCAAACCACCATATATTGTGTGGCCCAGAGTCCCGGAGTCTCCCTGCCAAAGTTCGGAGTCTCTAGAGGAATATCTGCTAACAGTCAGATTTTTCTGGGGGGAATGATTTATGCAACCCATAACAACCGAAACCCGAGATCTCCTCCAGCTGCCGACGGTACCGGAGGTCACAGAGCCGACCGATGTCACCGCCACGGCGCCCGGCACCATCAGGGTGATCCGTCGCAACGGCAAGCTTACGGCTTTCGATGCTTCCAAGATCAATATCGCCATGACCAAGGCGTTTCTGGCGGTGGAAGGCGGTTCGGCGGCGGCCAGTTCACGCGTGCGCGAGAAGGTGGAAGAGCTGACCGGCCAGGTGGTCGCCGCGCTGACGCGTCACCTGTCGGGCGGCGGCACCATGCACATCGAAGACATCCAGGACCAGGTCGAATTGGCCCTGATGCGCAGCGGCGAACACAAGGTGGCGCGCGACTACGTGTTGTACCGCGAGCGCCGTACGCAGGAACGCGCAGCGGCGGCGGCAGCCAAACCCAAACAGGCGCAACCGGCCGCCACGACCCTGAACGTCAAGCTGGACGACGGCACCGCGCGGCCGCTCAACCGGGAGCGCCTGCAGCGGGTGGCCACGGAGGCCTGCCTGCACCTGAGCGGCGTGAGCGCGGACGAGGTGGTCACCCACGCGCTGCGCGACCTGTACGACGGCATTCCGGAACACGAAGTCGCCCAGGCGCTGACACTGTCGGCGCGCGCGATGATTGAGAAAGAGCCCAACTACACGTACGTGTCCGCACGCCTGCTGATGGACGCCATGCGTCACGAGGCGCTCACGTTCCTGGGCATGGCTGAAACGCGTCCGACCCACGAGGAAATGAAGGCGATCTATCCCGACTATTTCCGCGAATACATTCACCGTGCCGCCGCGCTCGAGTTGCTGGATCCGCAGCTTGCGCAGTTCGATCTGGAGCGGCTGGGCAAGGCGCTGTTGCCCGAACGGGACCTGCAGTTCGATTACCTCGGCCTGCAGACGCTCTACGACCGGTACTTCGTTCACCACCACCACGTGCGTTTTGAGCTGCCGCAGGCGTTCTTCATGCGCGTGGCGATGGGCCTGGCGATGCACGAGACGGATCGCGAGGGCCGCGCCATCGAGTTTTACCGGCTGTTGTCGTCCTTCGACTTCATGAGCTCGACGCCGACTCTGTTCAATTCCGGCACGCTGCGCCCGCAGCTCTCCAGCTGCTACCTGACCACGGTGCCCGACGACCTGCACGGCATTTTTGGCGCCGTTCACGACAACGCCATGCTCAGTAAATTCGCCGGCGGCCTGGGCAACGACTGGACGCCGGTGCGCGGCATGGGCGCCTACATCAAGGGCACCAACGGCAAATCCAACGGCGTCGTGCCGTTCATGAAGGTCGCCAATGACACGGCCGTGGCCGTGAATCAGGGCGGCAAGCGCAAAGGGGCCGTGTGCGCCTACCTGGAAACCTGGCACCGCGACATCGAGGAGTTTCTCGATCTGCGCAAGAACACCGGCGACGAACGCCGCCGCACGCACGACATGAACACCGCCAACTGGGTGCCGGACCTGTTCATGAAGCGCGTGATGGAAGACGGGCCGTGGACGCTGTTCTCGCCCGAAGACGTGCCGGACCTGCACGACCTCGTCGGTATCGCCTTCGAGCAGCGCTACGCCGAGTACGAACGGCTTGCCGACGAGGGCAAAATCAAGAACCACCGGCGCCTGCCTGCCGTGCAGCTGTGGCGCAAGATGCTGTCCATGCTGTTTGAAACCGGTCACCCGTGGATCACCTTCAAGGATTCCTGCAATCTGCGTTCGCCGCAGCAGCACGTGGGCGTGGTGCATTCCTCCAACCTGTGCACCGAGATCACGCTCAACACGAAAGCCGGCCAGGAAATCGCCGTGTGCAACCTCGGCTCGGTGAACCTCGCCAGTCATATCCGCGACGGCAAGCTGAATCTGCGCAAGCTGGAAAAGACCGTCACCACCGCCCTGCGCATGCTCGACAACGTCATCGAGTACAACTACTACTCGGTGCCGACCGCGCGCGCGTCCAACCTGCGCCACCGTCCGGTGGGTCTCGGCATCATGGGTTTCAACGACGCGCTCTACCGGCTGCGCCTGTCCTACGAGAGCGACGCGGCCGTGGAGTTCGCCGACCGTTCGATGGAGGCGGTGTCCTACTACGCCATCCGGGCCAGCACCGACCTGGCCGAGGAGCGCGGCGCCTATCCCAGCTTCAAGGGCTCGTTGTGGAGCCAGGGCATTCTGCCGGTTGATTCGATCCGGCTGCTGGCCAGGGAACGCGGCCCGTACCTGAGCCAGGGCACGTCCATCAGCGGCGTGTTCAACTGGGAGGCGCTGCGCGAGCGCGTCAAGACCGTGGGCATGCGCAATTCCAACACCATGGCCATCGCACCGACGGCGACCATCGCCAACATCACCGGCGTGTCGCAGTCCATCGAACCCACGTACCAGAACCTGTATGTGAAATCGAACCTGTCGGGCGAGTTCACGGTGATCAACCAGTACCTGGTGAACGACCTCAAGGCCCTCGGACTGTGGGACGAAGTCATGGTGCACGACCTCAAGTACTACGACGGCAGCGTGCAGAAGATTGACCGCGTGTCCGACGAGCTGAAGGCGCTCTACAAGTGTGCGTTTGAAGTGGACGCCAAACGCCTGGTGGACGCTGGCTCACGCCGCCAGAAGTGGATTGACCAGTCGCAGTCGCTGAACCTGTACATGGCGCAGCCCTCCGGCAAGAAGCTGGACGAGCTTTACAAGCACGCCTGGCTGTCGGGGCTCAAGACCACCTACTACCTGCGCACGCTGGGAGCGACGCACGCCGAGAAGACCACCATCACCGACGATCGCCTGAACCGCGTGAAAGGCGCCAACGGCAACGGTCATCACGCACCCGCCGCGGCCGGCGGCCGCCGCACCAGCGATCAGCCGACACCCGGTCCGGTAGTGGAACACGCCGTGGCGGCGAACAGGGTGCCGGCCGCATCCGCCGGCGGCAACGAGCGCGCTGCGGATGCCGGAACCCCGGTCGCGGGCCCCAGAGTGTGTTCCATCCTGGATCCAGAATGTGAGGCTTGTCAGTGAATCCGCTGTCCCCCTCGCGTACCAACAGAGGAGACTCCATGGCACTCTTCAAGACCAAGGTTCTCAGCCCCAAACCCGGCAGCAACAGCCTGGCTCCCACGGGCGTGGTGGAAGCCGGCTTTCAGCTGGCCTATCTGGCCAACGTCGCGGAAGTGGACTCGTTCCGTGCCTACTGCATTGAAGAGATCGAACGGGTCTGCGCCACTCTGAAGCGCAGCATGCGCTCGGCCGACGAGCGGATAGACAGAGACCAGGCCACCCGCGGCGCCAAGCTCAATTAGAGGAGAACGAACATGCTGACCTGGGAAGACACGCCAAACACTCCGGCCCCGTTTGAAAAATCCGGGCGCCGGAGCGCGCAGGGTCCGGCACCGGCGCACAGCCGCATCCCGCCGGCGTTCGCGGAAAGCGGGCGCAGTCCGCGTCCTCCGCAGGTCGGGCAGGCACCCGATCCGATGGCCGTGTCGACCACCCAGGCGAAGGAATTCGCCCTGGTCCCGCCGCCGGTCACGGGTGCCACCGGCCTCGAGTCGCTGGAGATGGGCGCGCGCCGCATCCAGGTGGACGACAAGAAAATCATCAACTGTCGTGCCGACCTCAACCAGCTGGTGCCCTTCAAGTACGAATGGGCCTGGAAAAAATACCTGGACGCCTGCAACAACCACTGGATGCCGCAGGAAATCCAGATGGCCGCCGACATCGCGCTGTGGCAGAACCCCGAAGGCCTGACCGGGGACGAGCGCGCCATCATCAAGCGCAGCCTGGGTTTCTTCTCTACGGCCGACTCGCTGGTCGCCAACAACCTGGTCCTCGCGGTCTACAAGCACCTGACCAACCCCGAGTGCCGCCAGTACCTGTTGCGCCAGGCGTTTGAAGAAGCGATCCACACCCACGCCTACCAGTACTGCATCCAGAGCCTGGGGCTGGACGAGGCGGAAGTGTTCAACATGTACCGCGAAATTCCCAGTATCCACGACAAGGCCGCGTGGAGCCTGCCGTACACCCAGTCGCTGGCCGATCCGGACTTCCACACCGGCACGCCGGAAACCGACCAGCGCTTCCTGCGCGACATGATCGCGTTCTACGTCGTGTTCGAAGGCATCTTCTTCTACGTCGGCTTCGTGCAACTGCTCAGCTTCGGCCGCCGCAACAAGATGGTGGGCACGTCCGAGCAGATTCAATACATCATGCGCGACGAGTCCATGCACATGAACTTCGGCATTGACGTCATCAACCAGATCAAGATCGAAAACCCGCACTTGTGGACCGCGCAGTTCCAGGACGAAGTGCGCCACATGATTGACGAGGCCACGAACCTCGAAATCCGCTACGCGCACGACACCATGCCGCGCGGCGTGCTCGGCCTCAACGCCGGCCAGTTCAACGAATACCTCAAATTCGTCGCCAACCGCCGCTGCAGCCAGATCGGCGTCAAGCAACTCTACCCCGGTGCCAGCAACCCGTTCCCGTGGATGAGCGAGGTCATGGACCTCAAGAAAGAAAAGAACTTCTTCGAAACCCGCGTCACTGAATACCAGACGGGCGGGGCGTTGAACTGGGAATAAACCGTGTCATTCTCACGAGGAGGTTGCCCATGAAGCACAGGAGAAACCCGCGGTCCAAGTTCTGGAAGCCCCTCACCCCGAGCGCCAAGCTGGCGGCCGTGGTGGGGTCCGGACCGGTGGCCCGTACCGAGATGATCAGCAAGCTGTGGAAGTACATCCGCCGGCACAAGCTCCAGTCCCGGAGCAACCCGCGCATGATCAAGGCCGACACCGCCCTGTCCGCCGTGTGCAAGGGCAAATCGTCCGTGAACATGTTTGAGATGACCAGGATGGCGCATCGGCAGCTGGCGTAAGCCCCGGGCAGCGGCGCGATGACCCTCTCCCGGTGACGGCGCCGTTCTACGCGCAGGGCCTGCGCTTCGAGTGCACCGGCTGCGGCAAATGCTGCCGCTCGCGTAACGATAAGTCCTCCTGGGTTTATGTGACGCTCGAGGAGCGCCGGCGCCTGGCGCGGCACTTCAAGCTTTCCACCAGCGCTTTCACGCGCCGCTACTGCGAGAAGGCCCACGGGTTTTTTCATCTGCGCGATCCGTCGTCGGATTGTCTGTTCCTGGAGGGCGCGCGCTGCACGGTGTATGCGGCGCGGCCGGGGCAGTGCCGCACCTTTCCGTTCTGGCGCGAGAATATGTCGAAGCGGGTCTGGGAGGGGTCGGTCGCCCGCGAGTGCGAGGGCGTCGGTCGCGGCCGCCTCTGGACCCGGGAGGACATCGAGCTGCGCCTGGAGGACGAGCGCAAGCGCGACAGCCAGTGTTGATACCAGTAACTGGCAGTCGGAACAATCCTCTCTGTAGGTCATCTCAAAAATCCCGTTCGTCCTGAGCGGGTCGAAGGGCGGTAGGCTTTTCCTGGGGGTGCCAAGGCCGTTCATGCTTCGACAAGCTCAGCACGAACGGCCGGTAGATATTTCTAGGGGCCCTTCGCCTTATTTGCCATCAGTTTCTTGAGGTCGGCCAGCGGGTTGCCGGTTGCGACCGGCGCGGACTTCGGGCGCGACGGACCGGATGCGGCACGCTGCAGCTCGATCTGTTTCTGGTGCTCGTTGTCGTGGCAGTACAGGCACAGCAGCTCCCAGTTGCTGCCGTCGGCGGGGTTGTCGTCGTGGTTGTGGTTGCGGTGGTGCACGGTGAGTTCGTGCAGGTTGGCGTGTGTGAATTCTCGCCGGCAGCGGCCGCAGATCCAGGGGTACAGCTTGAGCGCCTGTTCCCGGTATCCCAGGGCACGCGGGTCGGCGGCCCGCCGGGCGTCGGCCACGGCCTGGTTGCGTTTGGCGGGGTCTTTTCCGGGCTTGTGCGTGCGCATGGCTTCTTAATTTTGCCGTACCGGTTGATATGAGATCATGCTGTTCAGAGGGGTTCAAACCCGCAGGTAACCAGGGAGAAATGTCATGAAATGCACCTTATGCAAGCTGGCCGTGGGAGCTGCCATTACCGTTGCATTGGCAGCGATCCTTTACTCCATCATTTCCAGTGGCGGCGGCGCGTGGCCGGTATGGATCAAGTTTATTACCGCACTTGGGGCAAAGTGGGGGATTGAGGGCGCTGCGCTCAAGACCCTGGGGTACAAGGTTTTCAGTGCGCTCGTGGCCCTGGGGGCGGCGCTGGTTTATCTGATTTCCGACCTCATCGCCTGGCTGATCTGCAAGGTTTGCATGGCCATTGGGGCGTGCAAGCAGTGCCCGCCAAGCCCGTTCTGAGCGCGGGATAACCTTATTCCCCGGCTGAACGGGCCGGGGACGGCTGTACTCCGCAGGCGGTTGCCGCACGTTGTAAGCTCTGGAGGATAAATTCAGGGCGCAGGTGCGCCCTGGGGCCTAGGGCCTGTTAACAATTATTCGGTCACTGCGACGGCGGCCGGTTTCGTGCAGGGCTAGGAACGAGCTCCGCCGCCTAGTGATTCTAGGCCAGGGGCGA
>JAKEEJ010000067.1 GCA_022616655.1 Nevskiales bacterium
GCTGCGCCTCGCGGTACTTGGCCGCAGTTTTCTCGACAATATCGTCCGGCAACCAGGGGCCGGGCGCCTGCTTGTTCCAGGACAGCTGCTCCAGATAGTCGCGCACGAACTGTTTGTCGAAGCTCGGCGGGCTGTTTCCGACCCGGTATGTATCGGCCGGCCAGAAGCGCGAGGAATCCGGCGTCAGGACTTCGTCAATCAGGTGCAGGACACCCTGCTCGTCCAGACCGAATTCAAACTTGGTGTCGGCGATGATGATGCCGCGCTCGCGCGCATACGCTGCCGCTTCCCGATACAGCCGCAGGCTGATGTCGCGGACTTGCGCCGCCCGTTCGGCACCGAGGCGTCGTTCCACTTCAGCAAAAGAAATGTTCTCGTCGTGCTGTCCCACCGGGGCCTTGTCGGCCGGGGTGAAAATGGGCGCGGGCAGGACCTGCGCCAGCCGCAGTCCCGGGGCCAGCGGAATGCCGCAGACCGCGCCGTTTTTCTGGTAGTCCTTCCAGCCGGTGCCGATGAGGTAGCCGCGCACCACCGCTTCGATCGGCAATGCCCTGAGTTTTTTCACCACCACGGCACGATCCCGGCATTGGGCCTGTTCGTCCGGCGTCAGGCGGCCGTCCAGCGTGATCTCGGGCGCCAGGTGATTGGGCACCCGCCCGGCAAAGCGGGCCATCCAGAAATCGGTCACGGCGGTCAGTACCGCGCCCTTGCCGGGAATGGGCCGGGGCAGAATTACGTCAAAGGCCGAAATCCGGTCGGTCGTGACCATCAACAGGTGCCGGTCGCCCACGGCATAAATGTCCCGCACCTTGCCGCGGTGAATCCGCGGCAAGCTTTGGATATTGGATTCCTGCAACGCGTCCATCAGTGGAATATGTAGCGCCCGCCGCTGGCGATGGCAATGACCAACAGGCCCAGCACCAGATTGAGCGCGATGAAAATCCGGATCTGCCGCAGGGCTCTGCCCGCGTCGGTCCAATGACTCCCCGCAACCGCCCGGCGCAGGCGCCTGAACGGCGCGAAGTACACATGCAGAGCCATCAGCATCATTAACACCCCCAGACCCAGCATCAGATGTATATGCAGACCGGCGTTCTTAAAACCGCCGATGGCATAACTGCCAAGCATTCGAAACCCTGTGCCCAGCAGCACCAGTGCGGCCAGCAACACCCAGGGCAGAAAACGCTGCAACACGCCGGTCCACAGGGTCAGACGCACGGCGGGATCCAGTTGCGCCGTCGCCGGGCGCAGACAGAGCAGGGCGAAAAACATGCCGCCGACCCAGACGGTGGCGGCCAACACGTGAAGGGAAAGGGCCAAGCCCATGAGGTACGATGCTCCCGGAAACGGGTAACACTTTAGGCAAGACGCCTGCACGAGTCTACTTCTGGAATAATGCGGGCACCATGCGCCCCGCCAGCCCGTCCCCTTTCCGCATTGCACCGAGCATTTTGTCGGCCGACCTCGCCCGTCTGGGCGAGGAGGTGCGCGCCGTGCTCGACGCCGGGGCTGACTGGATCCATTTTGACGTGATGGACAACCACTACGTGCCGAATCTGACTTTCGGACCGGGCATCTGCGAAGCGCTACGCCGCTACGGGATCAAGGCCACGCTCGACGTGCACCTGATGGTCGAACCGGTGGATGCACTGGCGCAGGCCTTCGCCAAGGCCGGAGCCAACATCATCACCTTTCACCCGGAAGCCACGCGCCACGTGGATCGCTCGCTCCAGGCCATCAAAGCTGCCGGATGCGAGGCGGGATTGGTCTTCAATCCGGGCACGCCGCTGGAGGGTCTGGACTACGTCGCCGACAAGCTGGACACGATTCTGATCATGTCGGTGAACCCCGGCTTCGGCGGCCAGTCGTTCATCCCCTCGGCCTTGGACAAGCTGTGCGCCGCGCGCCGGTGGATTGAGCAGAGCGGGCGCAACATCCGGCTGGAGATTGACGGCGGAGTCAAGGTGGACAACATCGCCGAGATCGCGCGTGCCGGCGCCGATACTTTCGTCACCGGTTCCGCAGTGTTCGGTACGCGGGATTACAAAGCCACGATCGGCGCGATGCGCGCCGAGCTGGCGAAGGTGCGTCAATGAAACGGGATTCGGGATTGATGATTCGGGATTTGGAAAGACGCCGCTGGCGACGGCGCTGAGCGTGTGTGCTCGCGGTACCGAATCTCCAATCCCGAATCTCGAACCCCACTGATGAATCACAACCGCATCGTCCTCACCCGCGAGTTGCCGGCCGATCTCGACACGCCGGTCGGCGCCTACCTCAAGCTTGCCAACCGGCCGTATTCGTACCTGCTGGAATCCATGCAGGGCGGCGAGCAATGGGGCCGCTATTCCTTCATCGGCCTGCCCTGCCGTGAGCGAATCGAGGTGCGCGGACGCAAGGCGCAGCTGATCCGCAACGGCCGCGTCGTCCGGCAGCAGGAAGTCGACAACCCGCTGGATTTCGTACGCGTCCATGCCCGCCAGCGCCGCGTACGGCCGGAGCCCGGTCTGCCGCGCTTCTCCGGCGGGCTGGTCGGCTACTTCGGTTACGACTGCGTGCGCTACTTCGAGCCACGCCTCGCGCACGAGCGACCCGACCCGCTGGGAACGCCCGACATCCTGCTGATGCTGTCGGACGAGCTGGTGGTGTTCGATAACCTGCGTGGCAGCCTCACGCTGGTGGTGCACGCCAATCCGGATTCGGCGGCCGACCTGAAACGCGCGCAGCGGCGGCTGGATCGCATCGAAGCGCAGTTGTCGCGACCGCCGCGCAGGCGCCGCGCGCCGCGGCCCGGTACAGGCGTGGCGCCGGAGTTCGTGTCCGGCTTCACCCCAGAGCGTTATTCCGCCGCGGTCGAGAGCATCAAGGCTTACATCGCCGCCGGCGATTGCATGCAGGTGGTTCCGTCGCAACGCCTGTCGGCGGGATTCTCCGCCGAACCGCTGCAGTTGTACCGCGCCATCCGCCGCCTCAATCCCTCGCCGTATCTCTATTGCATGCACCTGGGGGGCCATCACGTGGTCGGCTCCTCGCCGGAGATCCTGGTGCGGGTGCAGGACGACACGGTGACGGTGCGACCCATCGCCGGCACGCGCCGTCGCGGTGCCACGCCCGAGGAGGACAGGGCCCTGGAGACCGAGTTGCTGAAAGACCCAAAAGAACGGGCCGAACATCTCATGCTGATTGATCTGGGCCGCAACGACGTTGGCCGGGTGGCACAAACCGGCAGCGTGCATCTGACGGAAAAAATGACGATCGAACGCTATTCGCACGTCATGCACATCGTCTCCAACGTCAAGGGACAGCTGAAGCCGGGTCTCGACGCGCTCGATGCGCTGGCTGCCACGTTCCCTGCCGGCACGCTCACCGGCGCGCCCAAGGTGCGGGCCATGGAAATCATTGACGAGCTGGAGCCGGTCAAGCGCGGCATCTATGGCGGCGCGGTCGGTTACCTCGGCTGGGACGGCAACATGGACATGGCCATCGCCATCCGCACCGCCGTGATCAAGGACGGACAGGTGCATGTGCAGGTCGGCGGCGGCGTGGTGGCCGATTCCAGGCCCGAGGCTGAATGGGACGAGACAATGAACAAGGCAGAAGCGCTGATGCGCGCGGCCGAACTGGCAAATACTTCCTCCCCCCGCGCACGGGGGGAGGCTAGGAGGGGGGCATCGTCACGCGCCCCCACCTTAATCCTCCCCCGCAAGCGGGGGAGGAGAAAAGAGCGGGCGTTGCCATGATCGTGATGATTGATAACTACGACTCCTTCACCTACAACCTGGTGCAGTACCTGGGCGAATTGGGTGCGGAAGTGCAAACGTTCCGCAACGATCAGATCACGGTGGACGCGGTAGCGCGACTCAAACCCTCGCATATCGTGCTATCGCCCGGTCCCTGTACGCCGAACGAGGCCGGTATCTGTCTGGAGTTGATTGAGAAACTTGCGGGCCGCATGCCCATTCTGGGCGTGTGTCTGGGCCATCAGGCCATCGGCCAGGCCTTTGGCGGCCGCGTGGTGCGCGCGCGCGCCGTGATGCACGGCAAAACCTCGCCGATTCATCACAAGACCCAGGGCGTGTTCCGGACCCTGCCCAGCCCGTTCACGGCCACGCGCTATCACTCGCTGATTGTCGCGGAGGCGGGGTTCCCGGACGTTCTGGAGGTCACGGCCTGGACGCAACACCCGGATGACCGCCGCGATGAAATCATGGGTCTGCGCCACAAGACCCTGCCGGTGGAAGGTGTGCAGTTCCATCCCGAGTCCATTCTGACCGAACACGGCCACGACCTGCTGCGCAATTTCCTGGAGCGTGTGCCGTGACGCTGTCCGAGGCACTGAAACAGCTGGTGGAAAACCGGAATCTGTCGCGCGCCGACATGCGCGACGCGATGCGCACGCTGATGAGCGGCCAGGCCACGCCGGCGCAGATCGGCGGCTTTCTGGTGGCGCTGCGCATGAAAGGTGAAACCGTGGACGAAATCGCCGCCGCCGCGGAAGTCATGCGTGAACTCGTTCTGCGCGTACCGGTTGCGGAGCCATTCCGCGACACGCTGGTGGACACCTGCGGCACCGGCGGTGACGCCGGCGGCCTGTTCAACGTCTCTACGGCCGCGGCGTTTGTCGTCGCGGCCGGCGGCGGGCGCGTGGCCAAGCACGGCAACCGCGCGGTGTCCGGCAAATCCGGCAGCGCGGACGTGCTCGAAGCCGCGGGCGTGAAACTGGAATTGAGCCCGCCGGCGGTGGCGCGCTGCATCGAGGAGCTGGGCGTCGGATTCATGTTCGCGCCGGTATTTCACGCAGCCATGAAGCACGCCATCGGCCCGCGCCGCGAGATGGGCGTGCGCACGATCTTCAACCTGCTCGGCCCGCTGACCAACCCGGCCGGCGCCCGCAACCAGGTCCTCGGCGTGTTCGACCGCCGGTGGCTCAAACCGCTGGCCGAAGTGCTGAAAGCGCTGGGCAGCCGTCACGTACTGGTGGTCCACAGCCAGGACGGGCTGGACGAAATCAGCATTGCCGCGCCGACCCATTACGCCGAACTGAAGAACGGAACGGTCAGGACCGGCACGCTCAGGCCCGCCGCGCTCGGCGTCGTACCCGCGGATCTCAAGTCCCTGTCGGTGCAGACCGCGGCCGACAGCCTGGGCCTGATCCGCGAGGCGCTCGGCAACCGGCCCGGGCCCGCGCGCGAAATGGTTGCGGTCAATGCCGCGGCGGCCTTGTACGTGTCCGGGCTGGCGAAGACGCTGAAGCAGGGCGTGCAGCTCGCGCGTCGCACGCTCGAAAGCGGCGGTGCCCTGCAACGACTTGAGGCACTGGCGAAATTGACGCATTCCTTATGAGCGATTTTCTCAGCCGCATCCTCGATTACAAACGCGAGGAAATCGCCGCGCTGCGCAAGCGCCACTCGTTTCAGTCATTGCAGGAGCTGGCGGCGGCCCGGACGGCACCGCGCGGCTTTCAGGCCGCGCTGCGCGAACGGGTGCCGCACGGCGCAGCCGTCATTGCGGAAATCAAAAAGGCCTCGCCCAGCAAAGGCCTGATCCGTTCGGACTTCAATCCGGCGTGGCTGGCTCAGGACTATGCCCGGGGCGGCGCCACATGCCTGTCAGTGTTGACCGACGAGCGCTTCTTTCTCGGTTCCGGAGAGCACCTGAAACAGGCGCGGACCGCCTGCCCGCTGCCGGTGCTGCGCAAGGATTTCATCGTGGACGAACTCCAGGTTGCGGAAGCCCGTGCCCTGGGCGCGGACGCGATCCTGCTGATTGCCGCTGCGCTGTCCGTGAGCCAGCTGGCCGGACTCGCGGCCGTCGCGCGCGAACTCGGCCTGGACGTGCTGGTGGAAATCCACGACGCCGCCGAACTGGACCGCATGCTCAAAGCAAACCTGCCGGCGCCGGTGCTGCTGGGCATCAACAACCGTAACCTGCACAGTTTCGAGGTGCGGCTGGACACCACGCGGGAACTGCTGCCCCGCATTCCGGCGGAATACGAAGTGGTCACGGAGAGCGGGATCGCCACCGCGCAGGATCTTCAGGTCCTGCGCACGGCCGGCGTGCACCGGTTTCTGATGGGCGAATCGCTGATGCGTCAGCCCAGTCCCGGGGCGGCGTTACAAGAATTGCTGGTAGGTTAGAACCATGCACGCGCGCATCAAATGGCTGGGAAACGCCGCCTTTGCCGGTGAAACCGACAGCGGTCATACCGTCACGATGGACGGCCCGCCCGACATCGGCGGGCAGAACCGGGGCCCGCGACCGATGGAATTGATGCTCCTGTCGGTGGGATCCTGTTCGGCGGTGGACGTGGTGCACATTCTCAAAAAGGCGCGCCAGCCGGTCACGGACGTACAGGTCGAGGTCCAGGGCACCCGCGCCGAGACCGACCCCAAGGTGTTCACCGCCATTCATTTGCACTTCATCGTCAGCGGCCAGGCGCTGAGCGCGACGCACGTCGAACGGGCCGTGACGCTGTCAGCCGAAAAATACTGCTCGGCCTCCATCATGCTCGGACGCGGCGGGACGACGATGACCCACGATTTTGAAATGCGGGAGTCGGGGAAGAGCTAAAAAAGAGCACACCCGATTATTTTCTTTACTGACTCCCGACCTCCGTCTCCCATCCCCTGTTTTTTTGTCGCATAATCCGCAGCGCGGCACACCACCGCTTTGCGCGTACCGGGGGTACACTCGAATTGGCCAAACCCACCAGCAACCCGAAACTCAAGCTGCTCGGGTTCAACAACCTCACCAAATCGCTGTCGTTCAACATCTACGACATCTGTTACGCGCGGACCGCGCAGCACCAGCGCGAGTACATCGAATATATTGACGAGGCGTACAACGCCGAGCGCCTCACGGACATCCTGACCGAAGTCGCCAACATCATCGGCGCCAATGTTCTCAACGTCGCCCGTCAGGACTACGACCCGCAGGGCGCCTCGGTGACGATGCTGATCTCGGAAGGCCACCACGACGGCCTGCACCTGCCGCAGGCACCGCCTGCCAACGCAGAAAAGGAATCCGTCGTCGCCCACCTGGACAAGTCGCACATCACCGTGCACACCTACCCGGAAAGCCATCCCGACCAGGGCATCAGCACTTTTCGCGCCGACATTGACGTCTCCACTTGCGGCTACATCTCGCCGCTGAAAGCCCTGAACTTCCTGGTCAACACCTTCGAGTCGGACATCGTCATCGCCGATTACCGCGTGCGCGGCTTCACCCGCAACGTGCGCGGCATGAAGCACTACATTGACCACCAGATTGATTCCATCCAGAACTTCCTGTCCAAGGAAATCAAGGACCGCTACATGATGGTGGACGTCAACGTCTATCAGGAAAATATTTTCCACACCAAGATGCGGCTCAAGGAACTGGACCTCAACACGTATCTGTTCGGCGAGGGCGCCAGCGAACTGCCGCCGCGTGAAGCCAAGCGCATCCGCGAGCGCGTCAATCACGAGATCATGGAAATTTTCTACGCGCGCAACATCGCGCACTGATTCCGGATCCCACCGCGCGCGTCAGTCGCCGCCGACCTGTTCCGCACGCCGCCGATATTGGCACCATTCGCAATCCAGTTTTGGTTCCGGCGCGCACTCCGACGAGACCGCCGCCACCGCGCGGCGCCAGGTTTCCAGCACCCAGCCTGCATTCCCGTCGTACGGGATCAGCGCCAGATCAAACCGCAGATTTCC
The DNA here is from genome assembly GCA_022616655.1 of Nevskiales bacterium. Taxonomy (GTDB): domain Bacteria; phylum Pseudomonadota; class Gammaproteobacteria; order Nevskiales; family Nevskiaceae; genus JACPFV01. Next base: position 7,701 of record JAKEEJ010000067.1, read on the forward strand.
CCCGAACGTCCCGGCCTTTGCATCGCCGTTGGCGTATACAAACCACGCCCGGTCACTCACTTCAAATCCCTTCTGCCGCAGCAGAAACTGGTACACCTCCACCTGCCGCGGATAACTCGGGAACAGCGTCTGCGCCGTCGGCGCCTGTGCTTTTGCCGTCGCCTTGTAGTCCGCCACAATCAAACGGCCCGAGGGCTCCGTCCATACATCGTCCACCGCTCCGAAGAACGTCCAGCCCGTCTCCGGATCCGCCCAGCGCACACCGGTAAAATTGGCGCGCCACCGGTCCAGCTCGGGATGTGAGAACGGCACCGCCTCAATTCCCGCCGGCCCGAACAGCGGGTGCGGCTGGCGGCGCGCCCGGTAACCGTCGAACTCCGCCTTCAGCAAGGCATCCACGGCGTTGTTCAAGGTGAATGGCGGCCCCGATGGCCGGCGCACCCGCTGCCGTACGTCCAGGTAGAAGCACCGCGGGCACTCCAGAAACAGCTCAATCTTGGAGCGACTCAGCGCCCTCTGGTCCAGCGAACTGCGTCCGGTTCTGCCTGCCATCACATCCTCCGCACCCATTGCCACCCGCGCGACCATATTACGTGCAGTCCTTGAGTTCATCGGCCGACGGGCGTAGTCTTGGCAAAGATTGCCAATGAGTTCGCCATGCCTGCCACGATGAACATTTCCCTCCCGGAACCGCTCAAGAAGTTCGTGGACAATCAGGTCCGGAAAGCAGGGTACGCCGGTGCCTCGGACTACGTACGCGAGCTGATCCGCGACCATCGGAAGCGTGTGGCCGCCGATGACCTCCGCGGCCTGATTGCGGAAGGCCTGGCCTCAGGCGCTCCAAAACCCGCGGACAAGCACTACTGGACGGCAAAACGCAAACAACTGGGCGCATGACCAAACCGGTCGTCCAGCGCCCACGCGCGGACCGTGATATTGACGACGTCTTTGCTCATCTGAGAAAGGGGTCTCCGACTGCCGCGCGCAAGTTTCTGGATTCTGTGGTGACCGCTTACCGCATGCTTTCCGAGCATCCCGCCTCGGGCTCGACCCGTCATGCTCCGTCCTGCCCAGAATTGCCCTACCCGTTGCGTTTCCATCCGTTGAATGATTTTCCCCGCATTCTGATCTATTACATGGACCGTCCCGATGCCGTCGAAATCATTCGCATCTGGGATGCAGCTCGGGGGCTTGAAGCGCTGCTCCCGGACCCGTAAGGGAGCGCACACCACGTCTTGCAGCACGGATCCTTCAGAAACAGTTCAATGCCTTTTCTCCCGGAGATTATCCGATCCCAACCAAATGCTGAAAAGCGAAAAACCATCAATGCACCACGAATAATCGGCAAGAACCCATGACCACCAACGATCCCTATCGCCTTGAAGAACTGGCCGAACGCGAGGCCCGTGCCCGCGAAATGGGCGGCGCGGACAAGCTCGCGCGCCAACAGTCCAAGAGCCGCCTCAACGCGCGTCAACGCATCGAGCGTCTGCTGGATCCCGACAGCTTTGACGAGCACGGCCTGCTCGCCGTCAGCGACCGGCCGGAGATGGCCGACAAAAC
>JAKEEJ010000068.1 GCA_022616655.1 Nevskiales bacterium
CGAAGAAGACGCGGAGCCGGCTGCGCCCTGAAGCAGGCTTTCGCACGTCTCCAACCACCGGCATGACCCTCACCCCGAAAAACTCACCGCCGTCCGGCACGCCGGGGCTGAAGCAGATTGCCGTCAGCGTGCTGGCGGCGGCCTTCGGTGTCCAGAGCCATCGGAACCGCGTGCGCGACTTTACGCACGGCAAGGCCTGGCACTTCGTCGTGGCGGGACTTCTGTTCACGGCCGTGCTGGTCGGCATTCTGTATCTTGCCGTGCGTCTGGCGGTAACGTCCGCTACCTGAAATCGTACCGGAATTCCTTTTTGAACCGCGCCCGGAAAGACTCCGGCGTAAACACGTGGTTCTGCGTTCCGGGTTGCTCAATCTTGATGGCGCCGAGCAGCGCCGCAATCCGCCCGGTGGTATCCCAGTCCAGGCCGTTGAAGATCCCGTAGAGCAACCCGCCGCGATAGGCGTCTCCGCAACCGGTCGGATCCGATGGAGATTCGGCACGCGCGCAGGGAACGTCGTGTACTTTGTTGCGGGCATAGATGCGCGATCCCTTGTCACCCCGCGTCACAACCAGAGCGTCCACCCGCTGGGCCATCTGCTTGAGCGACCAGCCGGTGCGCTTCATCAGCAGTTCCGACTCGTAGTCATTGACTGCGACGTAACTGGCCAGCGTGACGAACCGTTTGAGTTCGTCGCCGCTGAACATCGGCAATCCCTGGCCGGGATCGAACAGAAAGGGAATGTCCGCGTCGGCAAACTGACGGGCGTGCAACGTCATCCCTTCCTTGCCGTCCGGGGAGACGGTGCCCAGCTTGATCCCCCGCTTTGGGACATCCTGCGCATGCGCCTGATTCATGGCACCGGGATGAAAGGCGGTGATCTGATTGTCGTCCAGGTCGGTGATGATGGTCGCCTGCGCCGTGAAACAATCCGGCAATTCCCTGACGTGCTTCCGCGAAATCCCGTGCCGGTCCATCCACGCCGCGTAGACGCCGAAATCCCTGCCGACCGTACCCATCGGCAATGCCGGCACGCCGAGGGCCTGCAGGTTGTAGGCGATATTGCCCGCGCAGCCGCCGAATTCCCGGCGCATTTCCGGCACCAGGAACGACACGTTCAGGATGTGCACCTTGTCCGGCAGGATTTCATTTTTGAACCGGCCGGGGAACACCGTGATGGTGTCGTAGGCCAGCGAACCGCAGATCAGAACCGACATCCGTTACTCCCAAACAAAAAATGTTTCACGCAAAGGCGCAAAGAGCGCAAAAAACTTGAAGTGGCTGAAAAATAAAGATAATCGTGAACAGGCCTGGTGGAAGACTGAATCGAAATCACAATCCATTTTTTATTTTCATTTCATGTCTTTCTTTGCGCCTTTGCGTGAGGACTGATGTTCATGGTTTCCACCGGATATCGAGCTGCCGCGCGGCGCGCACCTCGTCGAGCCGGCGCACCGGCAGGGTGTACGGCGCGCCCTTCACAAAGGCGATGTCACTTTTCGCCTCGTCCCAGATCCGGCACAGCGCTTCGACAAATGCATCGAGCGTGCCCTTGTCTTCGGACTCGGTCGGTTCGATCAGCAGGCATTCGGGAACCAGCAGCGGGAAATAAACCGTCGGCGCATGGAACCCGTAGTCGAGCAGACGTTTGGCCACGTCGGTGGCCGTCAGCCCTATCTCCTGTTTCTGCCGCCTCAGCGTCAGAATGAATTCATGACTGGCACGCCGTTGGGGAAAGGCCAGATCAAATCCTTTCTCACGCAGGCGTGCGGCCAGGTAGTTGGCATTGAGGGTGGCGAACTCGGCCACGCGGTGCAGACCCTCGCGCCCGAGCAGGCGCGTATAGATGTAGGCACGCAGCAGCACGCCGACATTGCCCATGAAAGCCGACAGCCGGCCGATGGACTGCGGCCGATCGCGCTCGTCGAGCCAGCAAAAAATGGGGGGCGGGAGACGGGGGACGGGAGACGGGGGAGGAAAACCGCTGCTCTGCTTCTCACCGACTCCTGACTCCTGACCCCTGACCCCCACGATCGGCACCGGCAAGAAAGGCAGCAGACGCTGCGACACACCCACCGCGCCGGACCCTGGCCCGCCACCGCCGTGCGGCGTGGAGAAGGTTTTATGCAGATTCATGTGGATCACGTCGAATCCCATGTCGCCCGGCCGCACTTTGCCCAGGATCGCGTTGAGGTTGGCCCCGTCGTAGTACAGCAGACCGCCGGCCCGGTGAACGCTGTCCGCAATCGGTTTGATGCGCCGCTCGAACACCCCCAGCGTGGAGGGATTGGTCAGCATGAGGCCGGCCGTCTGCGGCCCCACGGCCGCGTTCAGGGCTTCGAGGTCCACGTCGCCGTTGTGATCGGTGGGAATCTCGCGCACCGTCAGGCCCAGCTGCGTCGCCGTGGCCGGATTGGTGCCGTGCGCGGCGTCGGGCACCAGGATTTCGGTGCGTGCCGTATCACCGCGCGACCGGTGATAGGCCCGGATCATCGCCACGCCGGCGAATTCGCCCTGGGCGCCGGCCATCGGCGTCAGGGACACGCCGGCCATGCCCGTGACGGTCTGCAGCATCTGCTGTAACTCGTACAGGCAGGCCAGGACGCCCTGGCTGCACTCGTCGGGCGCCAGCGGATGGTGCGCCAGGAACTCCGGCAGCATGGCCAGCGTGTTGCAGGCCCGCGGGTTGTACTTCATGGTGCAGGAACCCAACGGATAAAAATGCGTGTCAATGCTGAAATTCAGCTGCGACAGCCGCGTGTAATGCCGTACGGCCTGCAGCTCCGACACCTGCGGCAGGGCCGGCGGCTGCCGACGGCGCAGCGCCGCCGGCACCGGCGCCAGACTCGCCACAGGCCCCGGAGCCTGTGCGCGAGCACCGCGACCGGGACTGCCCCTCTCGAAAATCAGGCGTTCCGTCATCCTTTCCTCACCAGCAGCGCAATCCCCAACCCGGTGGCGGCGAGAATGACGATGGCCAGTCCGCCCCGGGTCCCCAGCTCAATCAGATCCTCGCGTGGGATCAGATCCAGCACGAACAAAATGCCCAGGCCCGCAAACAAAAGTGCGGCCAGTACGCCCGCCACCCGCAATACAATGGAAAAGATATTCATGGCAACTCCGGCAGTTAGCGCCGCCGTACACGGCGGCCGGTGGACGATAGTGCGACGCGCAGGGACTGCGCGTAGCGTTGAATATCTTCGTCGGTTCTGGTTTCGGTGGCACACACCAGCAACGCGTGCCCGAGCTCGGGGTAGTGGCGGGACAGGTCGAAGCCGCCGAGGATCCCGTCCGCCGCCAGCGCCTCGAGGACCGGGGCCACCGGCGTGCCCAGCGTCAGTACCGCTTCATGGAAATGCGCGCCGGCAAACACGCCCGAAACCCCGGGAACATCGCCCAGGGCTTCGCGCAGCTTGCGCAGATTCGCCATGCACGCCGTGGCGACGCGCGCCAGACCGTCCGGCCCCAGCAGCGACAGATGAATCGTGGCCGCGGTCACCAGCAGCCCCTGATTGGTGCAGATGTTGCTCGTCGCTTTGGAACGGCGGATATGCTGCTCGCGCGCCTGAAGGGTGAGCGTGTACCCCGGTTTGCCATCCTGATCCACCGTGCGGCCCGCGAGGCGGCCCGGCATCTGGCGCACGAATTCATTCCGGGTGCACAGAAATCCGAAATAAGGACCGCCCGAAGCCAGCGGCGACCCCAGCGGCTGACCCTCGCCGACCACGATGTCGGCCCCACGCGTGCCCCACTCGCCGGGCGGCTTCAGGAGCGCGAGTGAAACCGGGTTAACCACGGCAACGACCAACGCGCCGTTTTTGTGCGCCCAGTCGGTCAGGGCGTCCACGTCTTCCAGCACGCCGAAGAAGTTGGGCTGCTGAATCACCAGCGCGCAGATTTCCTGACCTTCATGTTTCTTCAGCGGCTCCACCGGGGTGTCGCCACGTCCGGCGCAGTACACGAGCCCAAGCTGCGCCACACCCTGAGCGTGGCCGATGGTGTGTGCGGCTTCGCGATAGAACGGATGCACCGCGGCCGGCATCAGCACGGTGCGCGACGTAGAGCGGGTGTTGCAGCGCACGGCCATCAGCAGCGCCTCGCCCAGCGCGGACGCCCCGTCATAAAGCGAGGCGTTGGACACGTCCATGCCGGTCAGTGCGGCCATCATGGACTGGAATTCGTACAGCACCTGCAAGGTGCCCTGGCTGGCCTCGGCCTGGTACGGGGTGTACGCGGAATAAAACTCGCCGCGCGTGGTGATTTCCCAGACGGCCGCCGGAATGTGGTGCTCGTAGGCCCCGGCGCCGATAAAGTTGAGCAGCGGAGCGTCGCGGCGCGCCCGTTCGCGCATCAGCCGCGCCACGCTCATTTCCGGCAATCCCTCCGGCACCTCGTTGAGCCGGCCGCAGCGCAGCTCGGCGGGAATCTCGTCGAACAGTTCGTCAATGCTCCGGGCGCCAATCGCCGCGAGCATTTCACGGACATCGGTCTCAGTGTGAGGGATAAACGGCATTCAAAGCTCCTCGCGCAAAGACGCAGAGACGCAAAAAAGAAGGCTCAAGGTAGACCATTGACGACTCGCGTTATGCCGTCGCGGAGATACGCTTCACCAAAATTGACCAGTAAGCCTAACTTCAAATCGGCAAGGCGCAGGTAGGTTAAAACCTGCTTGCCGTGCACGGGCATGAGTTTCTCAACAGATTTCAATTCCACCAGCACTTTCTTTTCAACAATCAGGTCGGCCCGGAACGCTTCGGACAATTTCAACCCTTCGTACTCAATGGGGATGACGGATTGGCGTTGAACCGACAGCTGGCGGAGTTCCAATTCCCGTCCGAGCAGTGCTTCGTAGACCGACTCAAGCAAGCCTGGCCCGAATTGGCGGTGAATCTTGAGCGCCGCGTCTACAATTTCTTTGCTGATTTCGTTTTCACTTTTCATCGTTTGCGCCTTAGCGCCTTTGCGTGAGTTTCTTTATTTGAGGGTGTCGAGAATTTTCCGGTAGCCTGCGGCGTCCAGCAGACCGTCCAGCGCTTTGGGATCCGACGGCTGGATCCGGAACAGCCAGCCCCGGCCGTACGGGTCCTGGTTCAGCGCCTCCGGTGCGTTGGCAAGCTCGGGGTTGGCCTCGACCACTTCGCCCGCAAGGGGTGAATAGACATCCGACGCGGCCTTGACCGATTCGACCACGGCGCAGGCCTCGCCCGCACGGAGCGTGCGGCCGACCTTGGGCACTTCCACAAACACGAGATCGCCGAGCGCAGACTGCGCGTGATCGGTGATTCCAACCCGCACCGTGCCGTCGGGTTCGCGCCGGGCCCATTCGTGGGATTTGGCAAATCGCAAATCATCCGGAACTTTGCTCATTGGGTACTCCAGGAAAACAGGTTCACGCGAAGACGCAAAGACGCAAAGAAATTAAAGTCAAAGAGATAGCGGGTTTTTGTTTTCACTCTATTTATCTCCTTTCCTTTGCGTCTTGGCGCCTTTGCGTGAAATGGTTTTGCATTTGTTCAGACCGGCACTTTTCTGTTGCGCACGAACGGCGGCTGCGCGACGCGCGCCGCCAGCCACTGCCCGCGGATTTCCACTTCGCACGCGCCGCCGTGCGCGTGTCCCGGCATCCGGGCCAGAGCGATGGCAGTCTTCAAGCTCGGCGCGAAGCCGCCACTCGTGGTTTCGCCTTCCGCGCCGTTGGCGGCGCGGACCCTCATGTGGGGGCGCAGTACCCCGCGACCCTCCAGCACCAGTCCCCATTGCTTGCGTGGCGGCGCGGCGCGCATCGTCTCCAGCGCCGGACGACCGGTAAATTGTCGTTCGACCGGATCAAACGCCACCGTCCAGGCGAGCCCGCATTCCAGCGGTGTCACCGACTCGTCCATGTCCTGCCCGTAAAGATTCATGCCCGCTTCCAGGCGCAGGGTGTCGCGCGCGCCCAGACCGCAGGGCTGCACACCGCCGGCCACCAGCGCCCGCCACAGCGCAACCCGCGCTGCGTGCGGAAGAATAAACTCGAAACCGTCCTCTCCGGTATAACCGGTGGTGGCGACAAACCACGGTTCGCCGGCCACGGATGCCTGCAGTGACTGAAACGGCCTGAGTGCCAGTACGGCGTCGCGGATGGCATCCGGCAGTTGTGGCGTCACGCGCTGCCGTACCTGCGGCCCCTGCACAGCGAGAATGCCGAGGTCGCTGCGGAGCTGGACGTCCACGCCGTACGGCACGGCGTGCCGGCGGATCCACGCCAGGTCCTTGCCGGTGGTACCGGCGTTCACCACCAGTCGGTACCCCTCCTCGCGGGGGAGGTAAACGATCAGATCGTCCACCACTCCACCCTGCTCGTTCAGCATGCAGCTGTACAGCGCCTTGCCGGTGAATATTCCGTCCGTGGCGGACCTGCCTCCGGCCGGTTCCAGTTTGGCCACGTCGTTGGCCAGCAGTCCGCGCAGAAACTCGCGGGTACGGGCGCCGCGCAGATCCAGCACCGCCATATGCGCCACGTCAAACAGGCCGGCGGTCGCCCGCACGGCATGGTGCTCTTCCAGTTGCGAACCGTAATGCAGCGGCATGTCCCACCCGGCGAAGTCCACCAGCCGCGCGCCGAGGCGCTGGTGCTCCAGGTGCAGCGCGGTTTTTTTGAGGCCAGCCAAAACGTTGCTCCGGAAACAGCATGCCCGGCATCCGTGCCGGAACCGCGGTGATCCCCATTCCCCGCGGCCCGCGCATCCGCGCGTCGGCATTCTAGCCAGCCGCCCGATCGTCCGCAAAATGTCATAAATTGCGCAACGCGTTTTTAACGGGTGTAGCCGTGCAATTCCCAGGCGACCAACGGCGTTGGCATTGACCGCTGCAACTAGGGTATATTCCCCCGCCTTGGGGTCGGGGATTCGGGACCCCACCGGTGTTGTCCCTCCTAGGGTGTAGAGATGCCTTCCAGTCTGCGCCAGCGGATTTTTTTTGCCGTTTTACTGTCCGGGATTTCGGGTGGGTACCCCGTACTGGCGCAGCCGCTGCCTGAAACCACCGGCGATCCGAAAAAACGTGCTCCCGAACTCCAGCCACCGGCCCCCGCCACACCGGTTCGGCCACCCAGGCCCACGCCATCCACAGGCGCGACCGAGCGTCTGGTCACCGTGAGCCGCTTTACCTTCACCGGCAATACGGTTTATAGCAGCGAGCAACTGGCCGCGCTGCTGGCGGACTACACCGGCCGCCCCCTGAACCTGCTGCAAATCTACGAAGCGGCGGACGCCGTCACCGATTTCTACGCCAACAACGGCTATACCCTGGCCTCGGTCTCCGTGCCCGCGCAAAAAATCGCCGACGGCGCGGTCCGTCTGGAAGTCATTGAAGGCCGCATCGGCACGGTCGCGGTGGAGGGACTCCGCCGCTACACCCCGCGGCAGGTGACGGAAAACTTCGGCAGCTTCGTGCCGGGCCAGATTTACCGCGGCAGCGAACTCGAGGAAGGGCTGCACCGGCTCAACCAGCTCCCGGGCCTGCAGGCCAAGGCCGTGCTGCAGCCGGGCGACGATTACGGCACGAGCAAGCTGCTGGTTCAGGCCAGCGAAAAACCGGTGTCCGCCGCGCTGGCGGCCGACAACTACGGTCGTATCAATCTGGGCGAATACCGCAGCTCGCTCAGCGGCACCTTCAATAACCCGCTGCGTCGCGAAGACCAGCTCCAGCTGCTGGCCCTGGCGACGGAAAGCGGCCTGCTGCAGTACGGTTATCTCGCTTACAACGTGCCGCTTTACACGCAGGGTCCGCGCCTGAGCCTGTCCTACGGCGACGCCCAGTTCCAGCTGGCCGGGCTGCTGGCCGGCGTCGAGGGCACAAACCGGACGGCCCGGGCCGGTCTGGAGTATCCCCTGCTGAACACCCGCAACGAATCACTCTCGGTGGGCGTCGGCAGTTCGTACACCAACGCGGACGCCGATCTGGTGGGTACCCCGCTCAGCTCGACCGAGATCCTGTTATACGACGTTTCGACCCTCTATCAACACGTTTACCGCAGCCGGGCGGTCAGCCAGGCCGGGCTGACGCTGCAGAGCAATTTTGACAGCCAGAATTCCACGGACTGCCTTGCGCCGGCCACGAACTGCGACGACCAGATGCTGCGCGTCGAACTGGACCTCCAGCATCTGCAGCCCCTGGTCCGGCGCCTGGATGGCTATGTGCACCTCAACTACGTGTACTCGGCCGATCCGCTCCCGGCCGTCACCCAGGTTTCCCTGGGCGGGCCCAACAACGTGCGCGGTTACGGCACCGCGGAAGTCCGCGGCGACCGCGGCTGGTTCGCCTCGGCAGGCTTGCGGCAGGCCATTGGACACGGACCCGTCCAATTGAGCGCCCGGGCGTTTGCCGATAGCGGCGAGGTCGAACGCGTGGATTCGATTACCACGACCGACAAGGACTCCCTCACCAGCGCCGGGGTCGGTCTCGACGCACTCTGGGAAATTGCCCGCGCGCGTCTGAGCGCCAGCGTTCAGTGGTCCTTCCCGCTGGACAATCACATTAACGACCCATCGCCCCTGATTTCCGAGCGGGACGATCAACGCTTGTTTGCCACGCTTTCGCTGGCCTATTGACGAGGTAGCGCCATGATCCCCCACCGCCTCAATCCGATCAGTGCCTGGCTCGCGGCCCGCCGGTTGTGGTGGGCGACACCCTTCCTGGCCCCGGGACTGGCGCTGGCCAATCCCACGGGCGCGGACGTGGTCTCGGGCGACGTGAGTTTTGCCACTCCCGACGCCAATACCCTGCTGATCAACCAGAGCACCGCTTCGGCCGCCATAAACTGGCAGACCTTTTCCATCGAAGCCGCCGAATACGTCATCTTCAACCAGCCCTCCGTCTCGGCGGTGGCGCTGAACCGGGTGGTGGGCGGCTCGCCGTCCGAGATCTTCGGTCACCTGCTGGCCAACGGCCGGGTGTTCCTGATCAACCCCCAGGGCATTCTGTTCGCGCCCGGCGCTCAGGTGGACGTGGGCGGTCTGATTGCGTCCACGATGAATATCTCGGACGAGGATTTCAACGCAGGACGGTACGTGTTTGCGGGCCATTCGGAGGCGTCCGTCGTCAACCAGGGCTTCATCACCGCCTCCGACGGCGGGTTTGTGGTACTGGCGGCCGATACGGTTGAGAACTCGGGTCTGATCCAGGCCCAGCTGGGCGAAGTGGTGCTGGCCTCCGGCAGCGCCGTCACGCTGACGCTGGCCGACTCGGGATTGATTTCTTATGCCATTGACGCCGCCGCACTCTCCAGTCAGTCGGGCGTCACCAATCTGGGACAACTGATGGCCGACGGCGGCCGGGTGGTGATGGCCGCTGCCACGGCGCAGCAACTGGCCCGCACGGTGGTCAACAACCAGGGTCTGGTGCAAGCCCGGTCCATCGTGGAAGGCGAAAACGGCGAGATCATCCTCGCCGCCGCGGGCGGCGATGTGCTCAACGCCGGTACGCTGGATGCCTCCGCCACCGCGACCTCACCCGACGGCGGGAGCGTGCGCATCACCTCGGATCGGGGCATTACGCTCGCGGCAGGCTCGCAAATCCTGGCCGACGGCGTGGAAGCGGGACAGGGCGGCAATGTCCGTGTCATTGGTGAAGGCGATGTGCTGTTCGCCGAGGGCGCGCGGATCAGTGTACGCAGCGGGGCACAGAATCCGTCCGGCGGCGGCTTTGTGGAACTCTCTGGTCACAACAACCTGCGCGTACGCGGCAGCCTGCAGATCGGACGCGGCGGCACGCTGCTGATTGATCCTTCGGACCTGATTATTTCCAATGGTGCCGGCAGCAGCACCTCCGCCACGGTCTTTGAAGATTTCATCGAATCTCAACTGGGCAGTGGCGTGGACGTCAGTCTTGTCGCCACCAACAGCATCACGCTGGGCAATCTTGCCGACAATGTGCTCGATGGCGGCAGCGCCTACGGTTATGGGAACGGCGGCGACCTGCTGCTGGGCATTGGAACTATGTCCGGTTCTTATGGCAGCTTCTTCGCACGGGGTCCCGGCCAACCCGGCGGCGGCATTTTCTTTGCGGACGCCAACGACACCATCGGCGTGGACGGCAACCTGCAACTGATCGCCGGCTCCCAGTACGGCAGCATCAGCGCGGGCGACCTGAGCGCGGGCGGTTCTTTTCTGGAAGTCACCGCGGCGGGCAGCATCGTCCTGGATGACGTGCAGTTGAATGCAAGCGGTGATGCCGGCATCAGCATTTTATCCGGCAATGGCTCAGTCCGGACTGGAGGCGTCACGCTCACGGCCGCGGGCAGCGGCAACCTGTCCCTCTCCGCCTATGGCGATGTCACGGTCAACGGTGACCTGACCGTCTCGGCCTCCAGCGGCCCTGCCAGCCTGCAAGTGCTTGCCGGCAACAACGGCGGTTATGGCGATATTGCGGTCTACGGCGACATCGGCGTCAGCGGCCAGGGCGGTTCCGGTTCCGGATCCTCTCAACAGGTTATTGTGGCGGCCAATGTCAATCTGGATGCCAACGGGTTCACCAGCAGCTACGGTGCCGAGTACGGCGGCAATGTTTATGTCTCTGGAAACATTTCCGTGACCGGAAACCCCATCACCACAAGCTTTTCCAGCTCGGGCAGCTCGTCGGTGGGATCAGGCTCGACCCGTTCTTTCAGCTCCAGCAGCTATGGCACGCGCGACGGCGACGCCAGTCTGCGTATCGCCGCGGATCAGGACGTGGACGTCGGCGGCATTACGATGAATGCCACCGGGATCGGGAGCCTTCTCGTGCTGGGCGACGCTGAAATCCTGGTGCGCGGAGCGACCGAGGTCACGGTCAGCCCGGATCTCGATACATCCTTCTTCAGCTCCAGCACGACCTCCATCAGCGGAGCGGTCGTTGCCTCTCAGCAATCGCAGACATCTTCAGCGACGGGCAGCGCCGATGTGCGCTTCATCGGCGGCAGCTGCTCATTTTCCTTCTGCTCCAACCCCAACACGACCGTAGACCTGGGCAATGTCAGTGTCACGGCACCGGCGGCTGCCGTGATGATTGCCGGCGGCCGGATCATCCTCGGCTCGGGACCCGCCGGTAATGACGCGGTAGCGGTAGCAGGGACTGGAACGTCCTTTTTCACTTCTTCCAACGGATCCATACTGGGCAGCAGCTACGGTGGCGGGGCGAGTCTGGACATCGCTGCCACCGGTTTTGGCACCGGAACGCCGGCCATACTCAGCGCAGGAAACCTGGCTGTTTCGGCTCTTACCCAGAACGCCAATGCCAGCCTGAACGTCAATGCCACCGGCGATGGCGACATCACGGTCAACGGCGATCTGACCGTTGAAGACTACGGAAGCGCGGGAGCCACGGCCAACATCAACTCACAGAACAGTATCCGCGTGGCCGGCGACGTGTTGATCCAGAACTTCAGCAATAGTGCGGCGCTGTCCCTGGCCGCCCAGAACGACATCACGGTGACCGGTACCACGCAGGTGCTGGGCGGCCTTGCCGGCAGCGGTCAGGCCAGTGCCAATTTCCAGGCCACGTCTGGCGACGTCACCACGGGCAATGTCATTGTTTCTACACCCGGCAACGGCAATGCCTCTCTGAACGTCACGGCCGGCGGCATCGCAAACCTGGGCGCCGTGCAGGTGAACAGCCTCATTGGCAATGCCATCCTGTCGGTCGCTGCCGTCGGCAATATCACCGTGAACGGTGCCACGCAGGTTCTGGCCGGTTCCGGCGCCAGTTTCGCCAGTGCGGACTTTTTCTCCAGCAGCGGCGCCATCACCACCGGCGCCATTACCGTCTCGGCTTCTTCCGGCAGCGCCGGGCTCTCCCTGGACGCTGATGGCGATATCACCGTAAGCGGAGCGGTCAATGTATTGAGCAGCGGCTCCAGCGGGTTTGCCTTTATGTCCATGACCGCCAACAGCGGCGACATCCGCATCAACGGCGACCTCATTCAGTCGGGCAGTTCTGGCAGCGCCTCTTTTTCCGCGGCGGGTTCCATCACGGTCAACGCCGGCAGCGTGGTGCAACTCAGCAATGCGAGCCTCACGGCGCCCGACGCCGTGAGCATTCGCACCAGCACTGGCGACATCACGCTCAACAGTGTGTCCATCGGCGGTGGCACCAGCGGCAGCAGCAGCCTCCTCCCAACCACCAACTTGCTGCTGGCGGCCGGCGGCGACCTTCTGCTGTCCAGCTTCACCGCTTCCGGCGACACCGTTGCCTTGCAGGCGGGGCTGGCCACGGCCGACGGCAACATCGCGCTTCAGAACTTCACCATTGACGGCGGCGTGGTCAGCCTCACGGCCACTGGAAATATTGGCGATAGCGGCTCGGGCGGCAGCATCAATGCCGGCGGTCTGGGCGTTTCGGCCGGACAGGACATCAATCTCGCCAATACCCCCCTGAACATCGGCAGCGGCGCCGCACCGTTCGGATCGGATCCGCTGCTCAACACCCTGCTCTCCATCAATTTCCCCGACGGCATTCCCGACTCGGCCGCACCCAATGCGGCCTTTTCGGGGCAACAGGTCACACTCGGTCCGATGAATGTCGTGGGAGACTATCTGTTTTTCCGCTCCGACGCCCTGACCCTCGGCCCCGTGACCGGCCCGCTGGACATGCTGGTGCACTACGTGCCTTTCACACCGGATGCGACCTTGGAATTAGTGGCTACTTTGCCCGGCTCTATTGAGCCCGGCGTTACCTACCTGTCGCAGGCAGTGCTTGACGCTTTCCCAGGAACGACTTACGTCTACGGACAATTCCCCGGCGCTTTCACCAGTCCGGTGATCAGCGGAACGATCGACGGCGGCACTGCCAACTTCCTGTTCATCACCGTCTCCCAGAACACCGATCTGGCGAACCTGATCACCAGCGGCACGGTACTGGTCATCAACCCCGTCCTCGACAACATCTTCCCCCTGCCCAGCGAGTACGAGCCGGGAGAAGGCTTTTTCACCGAGGAATCGGACGGGGAATCGAGCGAGGTACAGCAGGAGACGAATTCGGACGCGTCCGAGGAGTGCAAAACATGAGCACACGCGTCGCAGTACTGCTGGGCGTTTGTCAGCTGGTTTTCAGTTCGGTCCTGTTTGCCGCGGCACCGGCCGCGGGGGAAGTCACCCTGCTCACCGGCCGCGGCACCGCACTCGCCGCCGACGGGACGGTGCGCGACCTCGCCAGGGGTCACAGCGTCTATCCCGGTGAAATCGTGTCGTCGGGCGTCAACAGCTACCTCAATCTCAAATTCACCGACGGCGGATTGATGCTGCTGCGGCCCAACACCCGCTTCCAGATCGAAGACTACGCCTACCGCGCACCGGTCGCGCCGTCCCCGGCCACAGCACCGGCGGCGGGCGCACCGGCGGCAACAGCTCCAGCCTCGTCGCGGGCCTTCTTCAAGCTGCTGCGCGGCGGTTTCCGCACGGTCACCGGCTTGATCGGCCGTACCGACCAGAACCAGTACCGCGTGTCCACGCCGGTGGCCACCATCGGCATCCGCGGCACCGATTACCTGGTGGTGCTGTGCGACGCGGCCTGCAACACGGATCCGGTGATCCAGACCAACCTGCCGACCGGCGGCGACGCCCAGGGCGGCGTGGTGGTGGGTGTGATTTCCGGCGGTGTGTTCGTGGCGAATACCGCCGGCGACGGTCTCAACCTCGGCGCCGACCAGTATCTGGTCACGCTGCCCGACGGCACACTGGTGAAGCTGCCGTTTGAGCCCAAGTTCCTGGACGTGGATCCGATTCCGAATCCGAAAAGCTGTCAGTAATGGGCTCGGCACGAACGGTCCCTCGTGGGACCGTTTTCGTTTAAGCTGAAAAAATACAACCCTGCCCGCACCGTGACTCAAACCATCAAACTCACCCCACCGCCCGGATACGGGACGGTGGTCCCGCTCGACAAAAAGAAACACGCGGGACTCGGCCTGCGGCCCGACCGGAATCAGGCCTGGTGCGCCACGCTCAACGCCGTGTACGTGAGTGCCGCGGAACTGGCCCGCGCCGCACTGTATTACCCGATCGGATTTGCACGTGAACCGCACAGCGGCGACCTGCTGTCGTTCGCCGTGCTCGGGCTGAAACCGCACCAGAACCTGTTTATAGACCGCGACGGCCGGTGGCTGACGCCGTATTACGTTCCGGCCCACGTGCGGCGGCACCCCTTCTGCATGGTCGCGGTCACGGCCGGCAACGGCGCGGCGCCGAAGCAGCTGGTGTGTGTGCAGGAGGATCAACTGATGCCGAGCGCCCGGCCGCTGTTTGATGCCGACGGCACGGCCACCGCTGAATGGTCCCCGATCCAGAAACTGCTGGAGGCCGTCGAAGGCGCGCGCCAGCAGACGGCCGCCTTTCTGCGACGCCTGGAATCGCTGGAACTGCTGACTCCGTTCGACGCCCTGGCCCTGCCGCGCGGCGGTCAGCAGATGCGGCTGCAGGGGTTGTTGCGCGTGGACGAGCGGAAACTCGAAAAACTGCCGGGCAAAGCTCTGCGCGAGCTGCTCGGCAAGGGCGAACTGCGTGCGGTGTACGCACACCTGCTGTCGCTGGAGAACTTTGCGCGGCTGCTCGACCTTGCACAGGAACACCATGGGCATTGAAGTCAAACTCACCGACCGCGAACTGCCCATTTCACCGGTGTTCGTGGATTTTCTCGCGCACATCGTGGACGGCCGCCCGTTCGTGGATCATGAATGGCACGACCAGATTTCGGAAACCCTGAACCGCGCCCAGCGCGACCTCCTGGCGCGCGCGCCCAAGGATGCCGAACGCGTCATGGCCAGTCCCCAGGGCCGGGCGGCCGTGGCCCGTGCCTATCAGCTGCTGTTCGCCCTGCTGGTCGGCAACCTGAACGCGCTGAAGGATTTGCAACTGAAATTCCACTTCGTCAACGTCATCGGCATCCCGCGCAACGGCGGCTCCTATCTCACCAAGGAGCTGTTCCGCGCGCTGGGGTTCGACCCCACGCGGGTGCCCAACGCCCTGGCGCACGACGGGTTTCCGGAGGCCTCGCCCTTCCTGCTCCGGCAGGGCGCCAACAGCTGGGTGCTCTCGCTGCACACCATGGCCGAGTATCTGACCATGGTGGAACTGTTCTTTGCCGACGCGAAACGCTTCTCCGGCAAGATCGTGGTGCCCAAGAAACTGACCAAGGGCATTTACTCTGGAGGTTTCTTCCATCGCGTGCTGGGCGAAGCGGTTGAACATATCTTCACCTTGCGCCACCCGGTTACCTCGTGCATCTCCACCTACGAGAAATCCGGAGGACTGCCCGCCAACGGCCGGTTTGCCGTCCGCTCCAACATCGAAGAATGGTGCCGCCGCGACCTGCTGTACACCGGTACGCAGCCGCAGGAACTGGACAAAATGGATTACTTCGACGCCTACCTGCGCTACTGGGAGCAGTACCACATCTACGTGGCCACCACCGGCTTGTCCGCCAACCGCGATCTGCGCGTCGTGGTGTACGGCAGGGAACGCATGGAAAAGCTGGCCGCCGGTTTTCACCGGCGCTACGAAAGCGAGCAGCAACCCACCGCGTTCAAGGTGACGGACGAGGTCCGCACGCGCCATCCGGACTGGCAGAAACGCGCCGAACCGGTGGTCCGGCGCGTGTCGGAAATCTGGGAGCACGTGAATATGCCGTTCCAGTACGACGCCGTCATGGAGTGCTGGTGAGCCGCGCGTTTCATAGCAGGCCTTAGCCGCGTGTTGAAAAACACCATTCCCATGTCATTTCGAGTGAAGCGAGAAATCCAGCTTTCAATGAAATCAAAAAATGCCAGATTCCTCTCCGCTATCGCGGCTCGGAATGACACACCTTTCATAGTTTTTCAGCAGCCTGTTAGTTAGATGGCACGCGTTCTATTAGCGTGGGAACTCGGCTCCAATTACGGCCATCTGGTCAGCCTGCGGGCACTGGCACGGTTGCTGCGCGCTGCCGGCCACAATTGCTCATTTGCCGCCCGTCAGCTCGGCTATGCGCACGAATTTCTGGAACCGGAACTGGGCCCCTGTTTTCAGTCACCGGTTCGCCTGGGCACCGGCCGCAACCCGGTCAAAACGCAGGCCAGCTACGCCAGCCTGCTGCACAACACCGGCTTTGACGACCCCGCCGAACTGGCCGGCCGCATCCAGGCCTGGCGCGTGCTCTACCAGACACTGAAAACCGAATACCTGTTTGCCGAGCACAGCCCGGTGGCGTTGATCGCCGCAAAGACGCTGGGCATCCCGGCCTGCAACGTCGGTACCGGATTCAGCGTACCGCCGCTGGTGGCACCCTTCCCCAGTTTCCAGCCGAAAATGAAGGTGCCGGAAAGAATCCTGCAGCACAATGACGCCGAGGTGCTGAAGGAACTGAATCGCGCGCTGGAACGCCTCAAACTTGGACCTTTCGACACCCTCCAGGAGGCACTGCGGGACGCACGACCGGCGCTGCTGACCTACCGGCCGCTGGACCATTACGATCTTCCTCGCCAAGAACCTTATCTGGGCATGCCGGACTACGCCTACGGCGACGCGCCCGTATGGCCCGAAGGCAAGGGTCCCAAGGTCTTCGCCTATCTGCGGCCCGGCGCCTATTTGCCGCCGGTGCTGGACGCTCTCAAAGACAGCACGGCGCGGGTACTGCTGCGCATCTCCGGCGTACTGCCGGCACGGCTGAAAAACTACCGGCGGCCCGGACTTCAGCTCATAGACCGGCCGGTGAATTTCCGGCTGGCGGCCGAGAGCTGCGACGCCTTCCTCAACTACGGCGCGCATGGAACGGTTGCCGAGTTCCTGCTGGCTGGGAAACCGGGC
>JAKEEJ010000069.1 GCA_022616655.1 Nevskiales bacterium
GTACAGCACGAAGAGCCCGATGACCATCAACGCGTCGCCGACGCGCGTGACAATGAAGGCCTTCTGCGCGGCGACGCCGTTCACCGGATCGCGATACCAGAAGCCGATCAGCAGATAGCTGCAGAGCCCCACACCTTCCCAGCCGAAGTACAGGAAGAGCAGGTCGTCGGCGAGCACGAGGAACAGCATGCTCGCGACAAACAGATTCATGTACGAGAAAAAGCGATCGTAGCCCTCGTCGCCGCGCATGTACCAGGACGCAAACAGGTGAATGAAGAAGCCGACCCCGGTGATGACGCCCAGCATCGTCAGGGATAACGCATCAAGGCGCAGTGCGAACTGCGGCGCGAAATTTCCCACGTGCATCCAGGTCCACAGCACCTGTGTGTAAGCGTGGTCCGGCGGCGGCTGACGCAGGAATTCAACGCCGAGCAGTACCGTCAGCAGCGCCGACAGGCCGACGGAGCCGACGCCGATGATGGCCGCCGGCGTTTCTTTCAGCCGCCCGCGCGCGAACGCCAGAATCACAAATCCGGCGAGCGGGAACACAAAGACGAGGAAGAGCAGGTCGAGCATTTACCCCTCACCCGCGCTTCGCGCGACCTCTCCCTCAAGGAGAGAGGCAAGAAGTCCCCCTCCCCTTGAGGGAGGGGGTAGGGGGAGGGGTAACTGTGCGAGGTGCGGCATGTTTAGCCCTTCATCCCCGCCAGCGCATCGGTGTCGAGGCTCTGGTAACGCCGGTACACCTGCAACACGAGGGCCAGCCCCACGCAGGCTTCCGCCGCCGCCAGCGACAGAATCAGAATGAACAGGATCTGTGCGTCCGGCTGCCCCCAGCGGCTGCCGGCCGCGATGAAGGCCAGGGCCGCGGCGTTGAGCATGATTTCCAGCGACATGAGCACGAACAGAACGTTGCGGCGCACGAGCATGCCCAGCAAGCCCAGGGCAAACAGCAGGCCGGCCAGGAACAGGCCGTGTTCCATCGATACCGTGCTCACGACTGTCCCGATGCTCCCGGCGTCAGAAAGAAAAGCGCTTCACGCAAAGACGCCAGGGCGCAAAGAAAGTCCAGAAAAGAATCGAGGGTTAAAGGCAAAAACGAAGCGAGCCGCCTCGTTGCGCTTTTCTTTGTTTTTTCTTTTACACCCATTTGTTTTTTTCTTTCCTTTGCGTCTTTGCGTGAAAGGGTTCTTTATTCGTTTCTGCCGAGATGATAGGCGGCGACCAGACCGGCCAGCAGCAGCATCGAAGCCAGTTCCACCGCCAGCAGGTAGGGACCGTACAAGGCGATACCCACCTGTTTGGCGCTGACTTCGCCGCCCACGGGACTCGGTACACTCCCGGTGATCAGCAGCAACATTTCAATCAGCAGCAGCAGTGACAGCAGGCCGGGGCCGATCCAGGCCCGCGGCGCGAGCCAGCGTTGCTCCTGTTCAATCGTGGTGTCGCCCAGGTTCAGCATCATCACGACGAAGATAAACAACACCATGATGGCGCCGGCATAGACGATCACCTCCAGCATCGCGGCGAACGGCGCGCCGAAGAGGAAAAAGATCACCGCCACCGACAGCAGCGACACAATCAGGTACAGCAGCGCGTGCACCGGATTCCTGCCGGTGACCGTGAGCAGCGTACTGAGCACGGCGATGAACGCAGCAGTGTAGAAGGCAATTTCCATAAAAGACTTATTTCACGCGAAGACGCCAAGGCGCAAAGAAAGACCAGAAAAGATTGGGGGTCAAAAGAGCGAACGAAGCGCGCCGCTTCGTTGCGCTTTTCTTTGTTTTTTCTATTACACCCATTGTTTTCTCTTTCCTTTGCGGCTTGGCGTCTCTGCGTGAGTTCGGTCGTGTTTTTTGAATTACGGTAACAGCGACTTCACGTCCACCGGCGGATCCTCGTTCCGGGCCTGCCCCTTGTCCTTGCCGGCGATGGCGAGTCCCGCCACGCGGTAGAAATTGTAGCCGGGCTGCTTGCCCACGCCGTTGATCAGCAGGTGCTCTTTTTCGTACACCATGTTCTGACGGTCGTACTCGGCCATCTCGTAATCCGGCGTCAGCTGGATCGCATACGTGGGACAGGCCTCCTCGCACAGGCCGCAGTAGATGCAGCGCGAGAAGTTGATGCGAAACCATTCCGGATACCAGCGGCCGTCCGGTTTTTCCGCTTTCTGCAGCGCAATGCAGCCGACCGGACAGGCGACCGCGCACAGGTTGCAGGCTACGCAGCGTTCCTCGCCGTCGGGGTCGCGCGTCAACACGATGCGCCCGCGGTAGCGCGGTGGCAGGTAGGGTTTCTCTTCGGGGTACTGGACGGTGGCCCGTTTGGCAAAGCCGTGCAAGAACAGCCGCCACAGGCTGACGAGCTGGCTCCAGAAGCCGGCGACGAGTTCGACAAGCTTATGCATGCGCCCTCAGCACGAAAGCACCGGTCACCAGCAGGTTGATCAGCGACAGGGGCAGCAGGATTTTCCAGCCGAAGGCCATCAACTGGTCGTAACGCGGGCGCGGGATGGCGGCCCGCATCAGGATGAAGAGCAGGATGAAGAAGAACGTCTTGGCAGTAAACGCCAGCAACGACAGGAACACGCCTTCGTTATCAATGAAAGGAACATCCCAGCCACCCAGAAACAGGACCGTGAGCATGGCAGAGACCAGAATGACCGCCACGTACTCGCCGACGAAGAACATGCCGAACTTCATGCCCGAGTATTCGGTGTGGAAGCCGGCGGCCAGTTCGTGCTCGGCTTCCGGCAGGTCCAGCGGCAGGCGATGCGTTTCCGCCAGGCCGGCCACCAGGAAAATCAGAAAGCCCAGCCATTGGGGCCAGAGGTACCAGTGAGCGATACCGTCCTGTTTCAGAACGATCTCGGTGAGATTGAACGAGCCGGCCTGAATCACCACGCCCATCAGCGATAGGCCCATGAAGACTTCGTAGGTCAGGGTCTGGGCCGAGGCGCGCATGGCGCCGAGCAGCGCGTATTTGTTGTTGGACGCCCAGCCGCCGAGCATCACGCTGTAGACGGCGAGCGAGGTCAGGGCCAGGAAAAACAGCAATCCCACGTTCCAGTCGCCGGCGACGGTAATGCCCGGCGCGACCGGCACCACGGCAAAGGCGATCAGGATGGTGGCCATGACGATGGCCGGTGCGAGCACGAACACCGGCTTGTCGGCGAACGGCGGTACCCAGTCGTCCTTGGTGAAAATCTTGATCATGTCGGCCACGACCTGGCCCAGGCCCCAGAAATGGAAGCCGAACAGACCGACGCGGTTCGGGCCGTAGCGGTCCTGCCACCAGCCCAGGGCGCGGCGCTCGACCCAGATCAGCACGGCCGCGAACAGCACCAGCGCGAGCAGTATCGTGACGACGATGACCGATTGGGGAATAACGAAGCTCATGCTTTCCCCAGTGTGACGGCCGCGCCGGCGGCGATAAACGGGACGCCCGGCAGCGCGACCGGGACGCCTACACAGTGCTCCGGCAGTCCGGCGTTGAACTTCACCGGCAGATTCAGCGTGACGCCATCGCATTCCAGTTTCGCCATCGTGCCGTCCCGGAGCTGGGCTCTGGCGGCGGTGGCCGGGTGCACGGAGAGTGCGGTCGTGCCGATGCGGGCGCTCATCACCGGCGCCTGGGCCGACAGCTCCTCGCTACCGAACAGCCGAAACAGTGGAACGGCCTGCAGACCGGTGCTCGCCCGCAGTTCCGGCGCGAGATAGGCGGGGGTCGCGTCCGCGTGGGATTCAAGCAGTCGCACGCCCGGATCGCCGCCGCGCAGGTGCCCGCCGATTTCCTGTTGAAACTTGTTGACCGCCTGCGGCGAGTTCCATTGGGGCGCCCAGAACATCGGGATCAGCGCCGCGGGTCTGGTGCCCAGTCCGGTCGCGCCTTCCATCGAGAAAGCCAGCGGGGTGTCCACGTCCTGTACCGGACGCGGCTCGTGCACGTCCCGTCCGGCGTCCATCGCGGTACGGCCGCTGTAACGGTGCGGCTGGCGCGGAATGCGTGCGCCGGCCATGCGGAATTTCGCGTTGGGTGCGGCGTGGACGATTCCACTCAGCGCGGGCACCGCCGTCGCACAGGCCTGGATCAGGTCGTCCAGTGTGTCGCCCAGATTCGCGCCCGTGGCGCGTGCGATGTCTTGCAGCCAGCGCCAGCCCTCTCGAATTCCGGTTTCCGGCGCGGCAAACACCTGGAAAAAACGCTGGGCACGGCCCTCGTTGTTGACCAGCGTGCCGTCGCTTTCGGCGAAACTGCCGCTGGGCAGCAGTACCGTCGCACGTTCCGTGGTTGCGGTATGGATGTGATCCAGCACCACCCGGTTCTTGATTCTGCTCAGCGCCGCATTCAGCCGCGGGCCGGGAACGCGGCGGGTCAGATCGTTCTCGGCGACCAGCAGCGTGTCCACCGTGCCGGCTTCGATGCGCTGGAGCGCCGCCTCCAGCGGTTGGCCGCCCAGCAACGCAGCGCCCACGCTGTTGGCTTCGGCAAACACCAGACTGAGGGACGGTCTGCGTCCCGCCCTGGCCAGGGCGGTCACCACATTGGCAGCGGCCTGCAAAACGGCTTTGTGGCCGAGGCTGACGCCGGACACCACCAGCGGTCGCTCCGCCGCCAGCAAGGACCGCGCAACGTTTGCCGCCAGTGCAAGGGTGGCGGCCTCCAGGCCCGGTACCACGGGCGCGGAAGGGTCCAGCGCGTGCGCCACGGCCATGCCGAGCCGCGCAATGCCGGCGGGATCGGCGCGCAGGACGCCCGTGGAGATTTCGTCCAGGCCGGTGGCGGCCGGAGTGGCGATGTACAGCGGAGACCTTACGTTCTGCGCCAGCGTGCGTACCGAGGCGTCCTGCCACAGCGGGATGTGTGCGGCGGTGGCCTGCGTAAAGCCGGCCTGGCGGGTGGACTGGCGCAGAGCCAGGGCCAGCCGCGCGCCGGTGTTCAGTACGTCCTCGCCCAGCACCAGCACCGCATCGGCCTGCTCGGCGTCCTTGACCGTTGCAACCCGCGCGGGACCGCGCTGCAGGATTTCGATTCCCAGCGCGGTCAGTTCCGTGTCGTGCGGGGATTGGCCGCCATAAAAATTTTCTGCTCCGACCAGGGCTTTCAGCGCGAAATTGGTTTCCAGCGAAGCCCGCGGCGAGCCGATGCCGATCGCGCGGCCCTGTTTCAGCAGGCGGGCGGAACAGGAAACAGCGTCGTCTGCCGGGAGCGGTGTCCCATCCCGCAACGGCTGGCGTGGACGGTCCTCGCGATTGACGTGACCGTACCCGAAACGGCCGCGGTCGCAGAGAAAGTAGCCGTTGAGGTCTCCGTGGTAGCGGTTCTCGACGCGCTTCAGCTTGCCGTAGCGCTCCCCCGGCGAGAGGTTGCAGCCGATGGAGCAGTGCGCGCAGAGGCTGGGCGCGGTCTGCAAATCCCATTTGCGCGTGTACGATTCGCCGTAGGGTTTGTCGGTGAACACGCCGGTGGGACAGACCTCGACCAGATTGCCGGAGAACTCGGATTCGAGCACGCCATCTTCCGCGCGCCCGAAATAGACGTTAGCTGCCACGCCGAACTGGTCCAGGTCTTTGCCGCCGGCATAGTCCCTGTAATACCGCACGCAGCGGTAGCAGGCGATGCAGCGGTTCATCTCGTGGCCGATGAACGGCCCGAGGTCCTGATTGCGGTGCGTGCGTTTGGTGTGACGGTAGCGCCGGTAGTTGTGCCCGGTCATCACCGTCATGTCCTGGAGATGGCAGTGGCCGCCTTCCTCGCACACCGGGCAGTCGTGTGGATGGTTGGTCATCAGGAATTCAACCACTGAAGCGCGCATCTCTTTCGCATCCGGATGATCCATCGAGAAGCGCGCGTGGTCGGTACAGGGCGTCATGCAGGCCATGACCAGGCGGCCCTGCGTGTCCTGTTCATCCTTGTACTGAATGACGCCGCACTGGCGGCAGGCGCCGACCGAGCCCAGCGCCGGGTGCCAGCAGAAATACGGCAGGTTGAGTCCCTTGCCCAGCACGGCCTGCAGGACATTGGTGGAAGCGTCCACCTCCAGCTCGCGGCCGTCCACGACGATTCTGACCTTGTTGTTCATGCCGCCCCCACGGTTTGAAGGGCCTGTCCACGCGCAATCGCGGCTTCAAAGTCGGCGCGGAAGTATTTGAGCGCGCTCTGCAGCGGTTCCATGGCGCCCGGCGCGTGGGCACAGAAGGTGCGGCCCGGGCCCAGCAGTTTGCAATGGCGGGCCAGCAGTTCAAGGTCGCCGGGTTTGCCACGGCCCTGTTCGATCTCGATCAGGAGTTTCTCGCTCCACGGCAGGCCGTCGCGGCAGGGCGTGCACCAGCCGCAGGATTCCTGGGCGAAGAAGTGCAGCAGGTTGCGCACCATGCCGATCACGGGGGTCTGGTCGTCCAGCACGATCATCTGGCCCGTTCCCATTCTCGACCCTGCCCTGGCGATGGAATCGAAATCCATCGGCAGGTCCAGATGGTCGGCGGTGAGGAAATCGGTGGAGGCTCCGCCCGGCAGCCAGCCGCGCAGCCGGAGTCCGTCGCGCAGGCCGCCGGCATGCACCTCCACCAGCTCGCGCGCCGTCGTGCCCATCGGCAGTTCCCAGGTGCCCGGCCGTTTCAGCTTGCCCGAGGCGCCGTAGAGCTTGGTGCCGCCGTCCTTGGACTTCGACAAGCCCTTAAACCAGGCCGCGCCGTGCTCAATGATGTGCGGCACGTTGCAGAGGGTTTCGATGTTGTTGACCACCGTCGGTTTTCCAAACAGACCCGAAATGGCGGGGAAGGGCGGTTTGGCCCGCGGCACGGCGCGTTTGCCTTCGAGCGAAGAGATCAGCGCCGTCTCTTCTCCACAAATGTAGCGGCCGGCACTGGTGTGCAGGTGCAAATCGTAGGAGTACCCGCTGCCCAGGATATTCTTGCCGAGATAGCCTTGGTCATACGCCTCGGCGATGGCCTTGCGCAGACGCGCCGCCGCCAGGAAGTATTCGTTGCGCAGAAACACGTAGCCGATGTCGGCCTGGATGGCGTAGCCGCCGAGAATCATGCCCTCGATGAAGGA
>JAKEEJ010000070.1 GCA_022616655.1 Nevskiales bacterium
GCAACTGCATAATAACGTAACGGTCATGGCCTAACGGGGTTGACAGGCACTGGTTATGTGCAGGCATCCAGGGTATCCAGGAACGGGGCGTTAGCATACACCTTGAATATTCACAGGCTCTAGATGAACGCCAGTTGAACGTATCCTACCGATTCATTGTTCGCGGCAGCGTGCAGGGCGTGTTCTTTCGTCAGTCCACAGTGGAGCAGGCACGCGGGCTGGGGCTCACCGGTTGGGTCTGCAACCGGGCTGACGGCAGCGTGGAAGGTGTTGCACAGGGAGCGCCGGAGGCGCTGGAGAAGCTACGCCACTGGCTGCAGCGTGGCCCGCCGCAGGCCCAGGTGAGTGCCGTGGAATGGGTTCCCGTGGAGGCAGAGCCGGAGATGAAGCGGTTCGTCATTCACCGCTGAGGGGGCGCTTTCTTCCCCGGTACGGTCAGTGCTCAGATTTTCAGCGCGTGCTTGTGCTGGGGCAGAAAACCGAAGTTGAAGGCCCGCTTGCTGTGCTTGGCGTCCGCATAGTCGGCGAGACGTGAGAGCCGGGCCGGGACCTTCATCAGCTTGTCGCGCGCTTCCTCGCCCAGGGGGCTCAGGCCGGTGAGCGTACCGATCTTCCAGTAGTCCAGCAGCTCCTCGACGATTTCCTGGTACTGGCGCGGGCCGAAAATTCCCACACGCCGGACCACGTCACTCATCTCGTCAAAACCGGCGATGTTATGACCCGGCATGGAAAACCCCAGCGTCACTTTTTGCAACGACTGCAGGGCATGATTGGGATCCAGCGCCAGAATTTCGCCAAATGCCGCGCGGTAGAACAAATAATGGCGCGACTCGTCGGCGGAGATGTGTGCCAGCACGCGCTGAATGCGTGGCTCGTACTGGCCCGCCATGCGGCCGGTGCCGGAGTGGGCCACCTGGGTGGCCTTTTCCTGCAGGCTGGTGTAGGCCAGCAGGCGGTAGGGATCCTGTTGCCAGTCGGGGTCGAAGCCGGCTTCGAGATACTGATACTGCAGTTTCTCCAGTGCCGTCATGTTGTAGAGACGCGCATCGCGCACGTAGTCACGGATGGCGCAGCCGTGGCGGTCTTCCTCGCCGGTCCAGATGTTGTTCCACGTGCACCAGGCGCTGCCGTTGCCCAGGTGGGTGGCGATCAGGCGGTGGAAATGGGGCAGGCCTTCCTCGGTCAGAAGGCTGAGCGCCAGCGCCACCAGTACGGCGGCGGGCAGGCCTCTGGCGGCCTCGCGCAGCTTGGCCAGCAGGGCCGCATCCTCGGTCGTGGCGTCGGCCGGCTGGAGTTCGTTGGGGAACCACAGCTTGCGGCGGCCAAGATGAGCCTCAATCTGTTTCTTGACGAACGATTCGATCGCCGCCAGCACTTCGAGCTGGTGGGGGGTGCCAAATCGCAGACGGGATGCCAATGCAGCCATGAAGACGGGTCTCTGAAAAGAAGGCAGCTGCCGGGCGCAACCTGTGCCCAAGCGGGACGCTAGTTTACCGGAAACTCCGGGGGTGGGGTTATCCCCGGATCAGGGTCAGGAACTCCGTGCGGGTGCGCGAATCGTCGCGGAAACGCCCGAGCATGGCGGAGGTGGTCATGGACGAATTCTGCTTCTCCACGCCGCGCATCATCATGCACAGGTGCTTGGCTTCAATCACGACGGCGACCCCGTGGGCATGGGTCACCTGCTGAAGGCATTCGGCAATCTGCTGGGTCAGGTTTTCCTGAATCTGCAGGCGTCGGGCAAACATGTCCACGATACGCGGGATCTTGGACAAACCGACCACCCGGCCATTGGGCAGGTAGGCGACGTGCGCCCGGCCGATGAAGGGCAGCAGATGGTGCTCGCACAGGGAGTACAGCTCGATGTCACGCACAATCACCATTTCATCGTTCTGCGAAGAATAAATCGCGTCATTGACGATGCTGTCCAGCTTGGCCCGGTACCCCTGGGTGAGGAATTCCAGGGCACGCGCGGCGCGCTCGGGCGTATCGCGCAACCCCTCCCGGCCGGGATCTTCGCCAATGGCTTTGATGATCGCTTTAATGTGGTCTTCCATGCCGAAATTATCGCACGGCGGTTCGTTCACACCGCCGGCGTCCGGCAGGCCTGCACAGGGACAAGGACGTATTCATCACGCCATCCGCGGCCAGTTGGCGAGACGGCGTTGGCTGCGCTGGCCCTCGCCGCCCGGTCTTGCGGCGCGGGCGAGCGCGCGTGCGAGCTCGAGGCGCGTGTCGCGCGGATCAATCACTTTGTCTATGCAGTTGCGGCCAGCGGCGGCCCAGGGCGCATGGGTGCGGCTGATGTCTTCCATGAGCGCGTCGCGATCCAGCGCAGGAGATCCTTCGCGGAGCTTGTCCTGAGCAGGGTCGAAGGGCTCGGGCTGACGGCCGCCGTTGGCGGCCGTCAGCTTGCGGCCGTAGACGACGTTGACGGCGACGGCGGGGGCCATGAAGGAGACATCCGCCGTGGGCCAGGCCAGCAGCGTGTCGCAGCCCATGTTGCCGCCGGCCATGTTGCAGTGGGCCATGCCGTAGGACTTGCGGACAATCACGCTGATGCGTGGCACCGTGCTGTGATGCAGCGCCGCAATCCAGTTCATGATTTTGAGCGGCATGGCACGCTCTTCGGCGCGCCGGCCGACAAAGAAGCCGGGCGTGTCGTGCAGAAAGACGAGCGGGATGTGGAACGAGTCGCACAGGCAGATGAACGAGGTGGCCTTTTCGCAGGCGCCCGGGCCCATCGCGCCGGCCGTGATCTTGGGGTTGTTGGCGAGCAGGCCGACGACGCGGCCTTCGATGCGCGCAAGCGCGGTGATCAGGCTGCCGTCGTAGAACGGCTTGAGTTCCAGCACACTGTCGGGATCGCAGACGGCGTCAATCACGCGATGCATGTCATAGACCGCCCGCGGGTCGGCGGGAACCAGGTCGAGAATGTTTTCGAGGCGGCCATCGCCCCTCACCCCGGCCCTCTCCCCGCCGGCGGGGAGAGGGAGCACTGGAGGGAGTTCGCTGGCGTTGTTGGGGAAATAGGACAGCGCACGGCGCACCAGAGCGAGGCATTCCTCGTCGTTCTCGGCGAAGAGGTCCACCTGGCCGGTGACTTTGGCGTGCAGCGCCCAGCCGCCCAGCTCTTCGGTGCCGGCCTTTTCGCCGGTGGCGACCTCGAGGATGGACGGACCGCCAACGCACATCACAGTCCCCTTGACCTGGATCACGATGTCGGAGACGGAAGCGGTCCAGGCCGCGCCGCCAAAGCATTCACCCAGGATGGCGGTGATGAGCGGCACGCGTCGGTCGCGCGGCTCCGCGTGCCGGATGGGATAGCCCATGCTCATCATGCCGTCGCTGCCCATGATGTCGGGCACGCGCGCGCCGCCGGCGTCGCCAAGGTGGATGCAGGGATGACCTTTTTCTTCCGCGTACGCCATGCCCTTGAACTGTTTGCCGACGCCGATGCGCC
>JAKEEJ010000005.1 GCA_022616655.1 Nevskiales bacterium
AACCCTGAACGTCACATGATCGTCCGAGGGTGTTCCCGGTCACCCGTGCACCCGTTCGACCTGCCTGCCGGCCAGGCAGGCAGGCTCAGGGCGAACGGGCAGACAGTACGTAATTTTGAAACGCGCTCTAAGAATTCAGCGCTTGTATTCTCGCACGCCGGTGGAGTTGCCCACCAGCAGCACGTCGGCGGGCCGGCGCGCGAACAGTCCCACGCAGACCACGCCTGCCATCAGGTTGATCTCGGTTTCCAGGGCGACGGGGTCGGTGATGGTAAACCCCGAAACATCAAGAATCACGTTGCCGTTGTCGGTGGTGAAGCCCTCGCGCAGAGTCGGACGGCCGCCGCGCCGTACCAGTTCCCGCGCCACGTAGCTGCGGGCCATCGGCAGAACTTCCACCGGCAGCGGAAATTTTCCGAGCACCTGCACCCGCTTGGATTCATCCACGATGCAGACAAAGGTCCGCGAGGCGGCGGCCACAATTTTTTCGCGCGTCAGGGCGCCACCGCCGCCCTTGATGAGGCGCAGGTGTGCGTCGCACTCGTCCGCGCCGTCCACATACAGCGCCAGCGTCCCGGCGCTGTTGAGGTCCACCACCGGGATGCCGGCGGCTTTCAGGCGGGCGCGGCTGGCTTCGGAACTGGACACCGCTCCGGGGACATCGGCTTTGCGCGCGGCCAGGCCTTCGATGAAGTAATTGACCGTCGAGCCGGTGCCCACGCCCAAGATTTCACCGGGGACCAGGTATTTGAGAGCGGCCTGAGCGGCGTTGCGCTTGGCGAAGTCAATGGACACGGGGTCGGGAGTCGGAGGTCGGGAGTCAGGAAAACGAAGATTACGACATTTTTCTTTCTTTACTGACCCCCGACTCCTGACCCCTGACCCCGCGCTCTTTGGCGCCAGAGGCGCCAAAGAGCGCCGTTCCGATCCGCACCAGGGTGGACCCCTCGGCGATGGCCTGCTCGAAATCGTCGGACATGCCGGCCGAAAGGGTATCAAAGTTTACGCCTCCGTCCGTCCAGCGTTGCCGTCCCTGCCGCTGCAGGGATTCAAACAGTTCGCGCAGCTGGCGGTACGCGTGACGCGGATCCTGTCCGGTGTGTGCCGGTGCCGGAATGGCCATGAGGCCGCGCAGGCGGAGGCCGGGCAGGGCCGCGACGGCCCGGCACAGGTCCGGCGCGGCTTCGGGAGCCACCCCAGACTTCTGGGATTCTCCGGAAATGTTGATCTGCACGCAGACGTTGAGAGGCGGTCCTTGGGAGGGGCGCTGGTCCGACAGCCGGCGGGCGATCCTGGTGCGGTCCACGCCATGCACCCAGTCGAAGTGAGTGGCGACATCGGCGGTCTTGTTGCTCTGAATCGGACCGGTGAAATGCCAGACCGTTTCCGTCCGCGGCCGCAGCGCCGCCAGCACCGCAATTTTGGGCAGGGCTTCTTGCACATAATTTTCTCCGAAGTGCGTCTGCCTGGCGGCGAGGGCTTCGGCCAGAGCGGCGGGCGGGACTCCCTTGCCGATGGCGACCAGCGTGACCGCGTCGAGCGGACGGCCGACGGACCGGCAGGCCTTTTCCATTCGATGACGGAGCTGAGCAAGACGTTCAGGGATCACCCGAGTTGCCTCGCGACGGGATTGGAATTAGTGTCACACTGCGCGAAACTTGGAAGGGACATACAAAGGCCGGCCTCATGGATATTACTCAGCTGCTGACGTTCTCCACCAAACAAGGCGCTTCCGACCTGCATCTGTCGGCGGGCGTCGAGCCAATGATCCGCGTGGACGGCGACATCAAACGCATCAACCTGCCGCCGATGGAGACCAAGGTCGTTCACGACATGATCTACGACATCATGAACGACAAGCAACGCAAGGCCTGGGACGAGTTTCTGGAAACGGACTTTTCTTTCGAGATTCCCCATCTGGCACGCTTCCGCGTGAACGCCTTTACCCAGAACCGCGGCGCGGGCGGTGTGTTCCGCACGATTCCGTCCAAGATCCTGTCTCTGGAGGAACTCAAATGTCCGGCGATTTTCAAGGACATCGCCGCCCTGCCGCGCGGCCTGGTGCTGGTGACCGGTCCCACCGGCTCCGGAAAGTCCACCACGCTGGCGGGGATCGTCAACCACATCAACGAGAACGAGGCGGGGCACATCCTCACGATTGAGGATCCGATCGAGTTCGTGCACACGCCGAAGAAGTGCCTGATCAACCAGCGCGAAGTGCATCGCGACACTCTGGGCTTCAGC
Source organism: Nevskiales bacterium (assembly GCA_022616655.1). Taxonomy (GTDB): domain Bacteria; phylum Pseudomonadota; class Gammaproteobacteria; order Nevskiales; family Nevskiaceae; genus JACPFV01. The sequence goes on from JAKEEJ010000005.1 coordinate 2,245, forward strand.
GAGTCGCTGCGGTCCGCCTTGCGCGAGGACCCGGATTCGATCCTGGTGGGCGAGATGCGCGATCTGGAGACGATCCGCCTGGCGCTGACCGCCGCCGAGACCGGACACCTGGTGTTCGGGACCCTGCACACCACCTCGGCCGCCAAGACCATTGACCGCATCATTGACGTGTTTCCGGCGGCCGAGAAGGAGATGGTGCGCGCCATGCTGTCGGAATCGCTGCGCGCCGTGATTTCCCAGACGCTGCTGAAGAAGAAAGGCGGCGGCCGTGTCGCCGCTCACGAAATCATGATCGGCACGCCGGCCATCCGCAACCTGATCCGCGAAGCGAAAGTCGCGCAAATGTATTCGGCCATCCAGACCGGCCAGAAGGACGGCATGCAGACCCTCGATCAGAACCTGAAAGATCTCGTCAAGCGGGCCGTTGTGGAACTCGGCGAGGCGCGCGGCAAGGCGGCCAGCCCCGGCGATTTTGCCGGTTGAGCAAACGACCGCGTCGGAGGTAGCCCATGGAACGCGAACAGGCAGTGAAACTGGTGCAGCAGCTGCTGACCCTGATGAAGCAGAAAAACGGGTCGGATCTCTTCATCACGGCCGGCTTCCCGCCGGCCATCAAGGTGGACGGCCGTATTTTGCCGGTCATGGACAAGCCGCTCACCGGCGAGAATTCGGCCATGATCATGCGCGCGATCATGAACGACCGGAACGTCAAGGAGTTCGAGGCCACCAACGAGTGCAATTTCGCCATCGCGCCGCCGCAGATCGGCCGTTTCCGTGTCAGCGCGTACGTGCAACAGGGCCGGGTGGGCGGTGTGATGCGCACCATCAACGTCGAAATTCCGACGGTCGAGCAGCTGGGGTTGCCGGAGCAGATCAAGAAAATCGTGATGGAGAAGCGCGGCCTGGTGCTGGTCGTTGGCGGTACCGGCTCCGGAAAGTCCACCACGCTGGCCGCGATGATCGGCTACCGCAACGAAAACTCCAGCGGCCACATCATCACCATCGAGGACCCGATCGAATACGTGCACACGCACAAGTCGTGCATCATCAGCCAGCGCGAAGTCGGACAGGACACGCACTCCTGGGACAATGCGCTCAAGAATACGCTGCGACAGGCGCCGGACGTGATCCTGATCGGTGAAGTCCGCACCCGGGAAACCATGGAATACGCGGTGAATTTTGCCGAGACCGGCCACCTGGTGCTGGCCACTCTGCACGCCAACTCGTCCAACCAGGCCCTGGATCGCATCATCAACTTCTTCCCCGAGGAGAAACGCGCACAGGTGCTGATGGACCTGTCGCTCAATCTCAGGTCCATCATCTCGCAGCGCCTGGTGCGGAAGGTGGATGCCGGTCGCACCGCCGCCGTCGAAATCATGATCAATTCGCCGCTGATTGCGGACCTGATCTTCAAGAGCGAGGTGGCCGGCATCAAGGAGGTGATGGGTCGTTCCAACGAGCAGGGCATGATCACCTTCGACCAATACCTCTTCCAGCTGTTTGAAACGGGTGTCATCGCGTACGACGAAGCGATCCGCAACGCCGACAGCCAGAACGAGATCCGCCTGCGCATCAAACTGGAGTCCAAGCGCGCCCGCCAGAACCTGATGGACGACGAAACGGTCAAGAACCTGCAGGTCAAGGGTGATGAAAAGTCCCAGGTTGTGCGGAGGATCTGAACAATGACCGCCACCCTGGTCTCCTCCACTGACGACGCCGGCCGGACGTTCCAGAAACTGCTGGCCTATCTCCGGCTGGCCGTCGAGAAAAACGCCTCCGACCTGTTCTTCACCCCGAACGCGCCGGTGATGGTCAAGATCGAGGGCGAAATCCTGGCCGTCGGCAACCAGCTCATGACCGGTGAACTCATCAAGCAGCTGGTGGGTTGTGTGATCAACGCCGAGCAGCAGAAACGCCTGGACGAGAATCTCGAACTCGATCTGGCCACCCAGGCCGGCGGTCTGGGCCGCTTCCGCGTCAACATTTTCCAGCAGCGCAACAGCACCTGCATGGTCATGCGCTACGTGAAATCGCAGATTCCGACGATCGAGGAACTGACGCTGCCCGAGGCGCTCAAGGACCTGGTCATGCACAAGCGCGGCATGGTCCTGATGGTGGGGTCCACCGGCTCCGGAAAGTCCACCACGCTGGCGGCGATGGTCAATCACCGCAACATGCACAGCGCCAGCCACATCCTGACCATCGAGGACCCGATCGAGTTCGTGCACCCCAACAAACGGTCCATCGTCAACCAGCGCGAAATCGGACAGGACACGCACAGTTACGAGAACGCCATCAAGAGCGCGCTGCGCGAAGCGCCGGACGTGATCCTGATTGGCGAGGTTCGCAAGCGCGATACCATGGAATCCATCATCCAGCTGGCCAACACCGGCCAGCTCGCCATCACCACGCTGCATGCGAACAACGCGTACCAGGCCCTGCAGCGTATCGTAAACCTCTACCCGGACGAGCTCCGCGACCAGCTCTATATGGACCTGTCGCTGACGCTGCGCGCGATCGTGTCGCAGCGCCTGGTGCGGCGCAAGGACGGCAAGCGGTGCGCCGCCATCGAGATCATGATCAACACGCCGTACATCGCCGATCTGATCCTCAACAAGCGCATCAACGAGATCAACGAGGCGATGGCCCAGTCCTCCGACCGGGGCATGCTGACGTTCGACAACTCTCTGTACGGTCTGTACCAGGAGGGACTGATTGACCTGGAAGAGGCACTGACCCACGCCGATTCGCGGACCAACCTGGAAGCCAAGATCAACTTTGGCGGGTAGGGTCCGCCGTTTCCAGCCGGTCTTCCCGCTGCGCGCCGTGCTCCCATGGATAAAGTGCTTGTGTTCCCGTTCCTGGCGGCGCTCCTTGCCACAGGCGCGGTCGGAGAGGGTGCTCCGGCGCCCCCGGGTCCGTCCGAAGTCCGTTACGAGCCGCTGGTTCCCGAGGGCGAAATCGTGAACCAGGGCGGGCTTTACGATCCTTCTCTCGAATACGACCGGGCGGGGAAGGTCGGTTGGCTCGCGTACTCGGCCATTCGAAACGGCGGCCAATACGGATTTCCCGTCGGTCCGTACATTCATACGCATCTCGCCAGAACCGCCGACGGCGGCAGAACGTGGCGTTTCGTCGGAGCGGCGAACCGGTCCGGTGACGAGGCCATTCCGTACGTGGATGGAACGGTGCTCAGGGGCGTCTGGCGCTACGAGGTTCCGAGTCTGGTGCACGACCCGGACGATCCGGGCCGGGAATGGAAGCTGTTCACGCACCGGTATTTCTGGACCGAGAAGTACGACCGGATGCCGGCCTACGGCTGGATTGCCTACCGCCATGCGTCCGATCCCGCCGGGAACTGGTCGGAGGAGGTGCCTCTGTTTGGCGCGGGACCGTTTCCGCCGCCGCCGTACGACCAGACCGTGGTCCGGCTCAATGCCCTGCACCCCACACTCGCGAAGGTGGTCGCCTACACTGAACCGGGTGCCTTGTATCTCGACGGTGTCCTGTATCTCAGCCTGACCGCTCTGAGCCGCAAAGGTCCTGAGCGGATCATCCTCAGCGCCTCGCGTGACCATGGTCGCACGTGGGAATTTCTCGGCACCCTCGTGACCCGGCAGGATGCAAAAGCCCTCGGCTATCGGAACTTCGACGGCTCCAGCCTCGCCCGCGAAGGCGACCGGACGTTCCTGCTCGTTACACCCGAATCGAAAACCACGATGCACGACGGAACGCTGATTGTGGAATTTTCCGACCTGAAACGCGCGGAGCTCAAGCGCACGGTATCGGGAACGCTCAACGTGCACCGGCACCTGCGTCGTCAGACCGCGCCGGTATCAAAATCGCTGGGTGCTGGACAGAGCGATTACGATCAATACAACGCCCATGGCGGTGTCGTGATGCCCCAGGCCGACTTCCGCGCGGCACCGCAGCTGTTCCAGCTATTCAGCACTCGCCAGAGCCTGACCGGTGATTAGAACGCATTTCAAAATCAAGAAGGGCCGTTCGTGGCGAGCTCGTCGAACCCTGAACGGCCCATGATGGTCCGCGGGTTTGTACGCCGTCCGGATTGAAAATAACGGCGTGTTCAGCGAGCCGGTCATGGTGAACAAAGCGCGGGTCAACCAGATGGAATTCCCCGAGGTCTCTCCGGGGCACGCCTTCCGGCTTTTCGGACGCAATCTCTCCATAAACGGCAATACTCCCACCGTCCAATTCATCGACGGCGGCACCACGCTTTCGGCTACGGTGAATACAGCCGAGAGCGACGAATACATCTTATTTAACGATTATGGTGTATGCAGCGCCAACGCCCGGCCCATCCAAGATTTTTCTTTCCGAGTTACGCTGGATGCCAACGAATGGGGGAATGGAACAATCCTTGAAGACGGCAATCGGATTCTGGTGCAAAACAGCACGATCAAGAATCCTCGCATTGATCAGTACGCTCTACGCTTTTCACAGCCAGGCGCAGCAACAATATTCAGCACCTACTCCATCCTTCGCGGAACTATATTTCCGATTCTTTCTCTCTGGACGGTGTTGCGCTTCCCCGGATTCCACAGCCGGTCGTTTCAGGACGTTTTGCGTGCCTGCTTGAGCCGGTAGACCAGTTCCAGCGCCTGTTTCGGGCTCAGCGCATCCGGGTCCGTTTCATCCAGAAGCTTCAGCGTTGCCGCGCTGTCGGCGTCGTGCGGAACGGCCCGGAACAGGGGCAGTTGCGGGGCGGCCGGTCCGGCCGGCCGCGGCGGCTCCAGAGTTTGAAGATAATTTCGGGCCTGCTCGATGACCGAGCTGGGAATTCCCGCCAGCGCCGCCACCTGCAGACCAAAGCTGCGACTCGCCGGGCCGGGCTGTACACGATGCAGGAGCACCAGTTGTTCGCGACCGTCGGCGGAGTACTCCGCGGCATCCAGATGGACATTGGCCACGCCGGAAATTGTTCCGGCCAGCGCGGTCAGCTCGAAGTAATGCGTGGCGAACAGCGTGAAGGCGCGCGTGTTCGTGGCCAGAAAGACGGCGCAGGCGTGGGCCAGCGACAGTCCGTCGTACGTGCTGGTGCCGCGGCCGATTTCGTCCATCAGGACCAGAGAACACGCGGTGGCGTTGTGCAGGATGTTGGCGGTTTCGGTCATTTCCACCATGAAGGTGGACTGGCCGGAAGCGAGGTCGTCCGCGGCGCCGATGCGCGTGAAAATCCGGTCCACCGGGCCGAGCGTCGCGGTTTCAGCCGGTACAAAAGACCCGGCGTGCGCGAGCACGACGATCAGGGCGGTCTGTCGCATGTACGTGGATTTTCCACCCATGTTGGGCCCGGTGATGACCAGCAGACGGCGTTCCTCATGGAGCGTCAGGTCGTTGGGTACAAAGGGTTCGGAGCTGTTCTGTTCCACCACGGGGTGACGGCCGCCACGGATGTCGAGTCCCGGTGTGTCGCTGAATTGCGGCCGGACCCAGTTGAGCGCGTGCGCGCGCTCGGCATGGCTGCCCAGCACGTCCAGTTCCGCCAGGGCCTGGGCCGTGGTTTGCAGCGCCGCGATCCGTTCGCCCAGATGATCGAGCAGCTGCTCGTAGAGTTCTTTCTCCCGTACCAGGGCCCGTTCGCGCGCGGACAGCACCTGGTCCTCGAACGTCTTGAGTTCCTGCGTGATGTAGCGCTCGACACCCTTGAGCGTCTGGCGGCGGGTATATTCCACCGGGACTTTTCCTGCGTGTGCGCGGCCCACCTCGATGTAGAACCCGTGCACGCGGTTGTATCCGACTTTGAGCGTTTCGATGCCGCTGCGGGCGCGCTCCTTTCGTTCCAGTTCCAGCAGGAAGCCGTCGGCGTTCTCGTGCAAGGCGCGCAGACGATCCAGCGTGGCGTCAAAGCCGGCGCGAAACACGCCGCCATCCTTGACCAGCGCCGGCGGCACATCGGTCAGTGCCGACCGCAGATGGGCTGCCAGGGTTTCATGACCGTGCAGCCGTTGTTCCAGTTCCGACAGCCGTGGCGAACCCGCCTCGGTGAGTGACGCGGCGATGCACGGCAGACGTTGCAGGCTCTGCGTCAACCCGGACAGGTCGCGTGGACGGACGCTGCGCAACGCGATGCGTGCCGTGACGCGTTCCACGTCGGCGAGGTCGGAGAGCGTTTCGCGCAGATCCTGAAAACGACGGGTTCCAGGCCGGGGCGTGGGGCCGGTATCCAGCAGACGCTCGATGGCCTGATGGCGGGCGGCGAGTTCGCTGCGATCCCGGATCGGGCGGGTCAGCCAGCGCGACAGCAGACGGCTGCCCATGTGCGTGCAGCAGCGGTCCAGGACCGCCAGCAGGCAGCGTTCGCGCTCGCCCGCCAGGTTGCGGTCAATTTCCAGATTGCGGCGCGTAACGGCGTCAAGCCCCAGCGCTTCGTCCACCGTTTCGGTGCGCAGGCCCCGCACGTGCGGCAGGACGGATTTCTGCGTTTCCTGCAGGTACTGCAGCAGCGCGCCGGCGGCGCCGAGGGCCGTTTCCTGCTCGTCGCAGCCGAAGCCTTTCAGGTCGCGTGTGCCGAACTGTTGTGTCAGCAGACGGCGCGCGCCACCGGTTTCAAAATGCCAGGGCGGCCGGGAACGGATCGTGAGTCCGGGCACCTCCACCGCAAAGCCTTCGGGCGCCAGCAATTCGCTGGGACGGAGGCGTGATAACTCACTGGCGAGATCGGCCGCGCGTGCCGTTTCCAGTACGGCGAACCGGCCCGAGGCGAGTTCCAGCCAGGCCAGACCGTAACGATCTTTCTGTCCATGCACGGCGGCGAGGACGTTGACGCCGCGCGGGTCCAGCAGGGCGTCTTCGGTAACCGTGCCGGGCGTGATCACGCGCACCACTTCGCGCCGCACCGGACCCTTGTCCGCGCCGACTTCGCCAATCTGCTCGCAGATCGCCGCCGACTGACCGTGCCGGAGCAGTCGCGCCAGGTACGGGTCCAGCGCGTGCGCCGGGACGCCGGCCATCGGAATCGGCGCACCGGCCGATTCGCCGCGCTGGGTCAGGGTGATGTTCAACAGCCGTGCCGCCGTACGCGCGTCCTCGTAAAACAGCTCGTAGAAATCGCCCATGCGGAACAGCAGCAACAGGTCCGGGTATCCGGCCTTGATGGCCAGGTATTGCCGCATCACGGGCGTGTGGGGAGAAGCCATCTCAAAACCTACTGCGCTCGGCATCTTGCGCGCGGGCGGTGCTCGGAATCCTCATTGACGGGTGGGTCAACGCCGGTTCCTGCGCTCCGTCCTCGCGCAACCTGCCTTCGCTCGTGACGGTTTTGAAATGGCTTCGGAGGGCGGTGGTCATGGGAAGGGAATCGAGGGTGGCTATGCTAGCAAGGGTCGCAATGCACCTGAATCTGCTTACGCCGGCACCCTTGAACCGCTATACTCGCCGCCCGCTCCGCGTGCACTAACCCGCGAGCGTTCATCCGCGAAAGGAACAGCGAACATGTTGACCCACACTCTCGGCTATCCCCGTATCGGCAGTCATCGGGAACTCAAAAAAGCCTGCGAAAGCTACTGGGCGGGTCAGATCCAGCTCGACGCGCTGATGGAAGCCGGCCGGGCGATTCGCCGCGATCACTGGCAGGCCCAGCACGCCGCCGGTATCGAGCTCGTGCCCTGCAACGATTTCTCGTTTTACGACCACGTGCTGGATGGGTCGCTGACCGTGGGCGCGTTACCCGCGCGTTACCGGCCGCTGGTGGAAAAACTGGGGGCGTCCAGTCTGGACCTGTACTTCGCCATGGCGCGCGGCTACCAGAAAAACGGTCTCGACCTCATCGCCATGGAGATGACCAAGTGGTTCGACACCAATTACCACTACCTGGTCCCTGAATTTACCCGGGATCAGACGTTTCACCTCGGCTCGCGGAAAATTCTGGACGAGTTTCAGGAAGCCAAAGCGCTCGGCATCAACGCCAAGCCGGTGTTGATCGGCCCGGTGAGCTATCTGCTGCTGGGCAAGGAAAAGGAACCGGGCTTTAACCGCCTGGAGCTGCTGAATCGGCTGCTGCCGGTTTACATCCAGATTCTCGGTGAGCTGCAGAAGCTGGGCGCAACCCACGTTCAGATGGACGAGCCTTTTCTGGCCCTGGATCTGGACGCGGCGGCGAAGCAGGCCTATACGGCGGCCTATGCCGCCATCGCCAGGGCGTGCCCCAAACTCAAAATCATCCTCGCCACGTATTTTGCCGAGCTCGGCGACAACGCCGACCTGGCCGTGAGTCTGCCGGTACAGTTTCTGCATCTGGATCTGGTCCGTGCTCCCGCGCAACTCGATTCGATCCTGCCTCAGATTCCGTCCGGCCTGGGGCTTTCGCTCGGAGTGGTGGACGGACGCAATGTGTGGAAAAACGATTTCGAGCGCTCGCTGGGTCTGATCGGCCGCGCGGTCAAGGCGCTCGGCAGCGAGC
>JAKEEJ010000071.1 GCA_022616655.1 Nevskiales bacterium
AGCTCCTATCCGATTCAGGAAGACGGGCGCATCCGCGGCGCCGTGGTCACCTTTGTAGACATCAGTACGCGCAAGCGGGCCGAAGACACGCTGCAGCATTCCCGCGCCGAGCTGGAACAGCGCGTGGGTGAGCGTACGCGCGAGCTGTCCGCGGCGCTGGACGCGCTGGGGGAATCCAATCAGCGTCTGCGTCAGTTGTCGGCCCACCTCGAAGGGGTGCGCGAGAACGAGCGCGCGCGCATTGCCCGGGAAATCCACGACCAGCTCGGCAGCGTGCTGGTCGCGCTCAAGCTGGACCTGGGCTGGCTGCGGGGGCGCTTGTCGCCGCAGCCCGAGCTCGCGGCCAAGGCCGGCGCCATGGCCGGACTGATTGACACGGCGGTTGGCGATCTGGGCCGCATCATCACCGATTTGCGGCCCTCGATTCTCGATCACCAGGGGTTGTGGGCCGCACTGGAGTGGCAGGCCCGGGAATTCCTGCAGACCACCGGTCTGCGCGGCGGGTTGCATCTGGAAATCGCCGACACCGTGCCGCCGCCGGAAGGGCCCGTGGCGATCGCGGCGTATCGCATCTTTCAGGAAATGCTCAACAACGTTGCACGGCACGCCAGCGCCACCGCGGTGGAAATGCAGATCGGCGCGACGTCCGAAGCCATGACGATCAAAGTGCGCGACAACGGCCGCGGCATCACACTTAAGCAGATGCAGCACCCCGGGGCCCACGGCGTGCTCGGCATGAGCGAACGCGCCCGTCACTTCGGCGGGCGCCTGTCCATCGGGCCCGCCGCCACCGGCGGTACGCGCGTCGTCGTGCGCTTGCCGCTGTTCTTCTCTCCCACCGAACGGCCATGATCCGCCTGCTGATCTGTGACGACCACGCACTGGTGCGCGAGGGCTTTAAACAGATTCTGGCCGACGCCCCCGATCTGGCGGTGGTCGGTGAGGCCGCCGACGGGCCGGAGGCGATGCGGCTCGTCCGCCACGGCAGAATTGACGTCGTGTTGCTCGACATCGCCCTCCCGGGCCGCGACGGGCTCGACGTGCTGAAGCAATTGCGCGGGGAATTCCCCCGTTTGCCGGTGCTGATCGTCTCCACGTACCCGGAAAAACAGTACGCCCTGCGCAGCCTGCGTCTTGGGGCTTCCGGGTACCTGAACAAGGGCGCCGATCCGGCGGAGCTGATTCTCGCCATCCACAAGGTGGCCCAAGGCCGCTTGTTTGTGAGCCCCACGGTGGCCGAATCGCTGGCGAACGCCCTGTGCCGGAATTCGGATCAGCCGCCGCACGAGCGGCTGTCGGCGCGCGAATACCAGGTATTCATATTGATCGCCGGCGGCAAATCGTTGAGTGAAATCGCCGCACAGCTCTCGCTGAGCCTCAATACCGTCAGCACCTATCGGGCACGCATCATGGAAAAGGTCGAAACTCACAACGACGTCGAAACCGCGCTCTACGCGGTGCGGCATCAGCTGGTCAGCATGTACGGGTGACCGCCCGTCCGGGTGACGCGCGTGTCGCAGCATTACTACATGATCTTTGAACTTTGTGCGATACGCCGCCGGCCGGCGGTGGCCTAGCATGGATGGCATGACCCAGACCCTCAAGGCAGGATTCCGCCTTGGCATTTACGTGTTCAAAGACGCGGAGATCGTGGACTTTGCCGCGCCCCACGGCGTGTTCTCGGTGGCGCGCCGCTACGATCCCGAGCTCGACGTGTTCCTGATCGCGGACAGCCATCGACCGGTGCAGGCGCAGGCGGGGTTCACGGTACTGCCAAATTATTCGTTCGGCGACGGACCGGCCATGGACGCCTTTCTGATCCCCGGCGGGTTTGGCACGCGCCAGGAGATGCACAACACGCGCCTGTTCTCGTACATCTGGAGCCTGCCCGAGGCCTGTCTGCTCACCAGCGTCTGCACCGGCTCGTGGATCTACGCACGCATGGGGTTGCTCGACGGCCTGTCCGCGACCAACCGAAAGGAGCCAGACCGGCTCGAATCGTCCTCGCTTGGCATGGTGCCCATTGACCGCCTCGCCCGACTGGCACCCCAGTGCCGCGTATCGCGAGCGCGCGTGGTGGACGCGGGCCGCCTCATTACCGCCGGCGGCATCGCCGCCGGCATGGAGATGGGGTTTCACCTGCTGCGCCGTGCCGGGTACGCCGAAGACTGGATCGCCGACGTCGCGCGCACCATGGAATACACGGCCGCCTACGAGCTTTACCGCCGAGACGTGGAGTACACCCCGTCCGGCCTTCGTTCACTGGAATCCGTCCGTTAATCGGAGAATCGCGCCATGTCTCTCTTCAAGAATCCGTTTGATCCGAAACAGAAACTGACGTGCGCCTGCGGCGGGCACGCAAGCCCGGAAGCACACGCCGCGGCCCAGACGCTGTCGCTCGAGCAGACGCATCGCCGTGTGCTCGAGAGTGCCGCCCTGCGCGCCGTGTTTCCGAAGGATGCCGACCGGCGCCGTTTTCTGCAGGCGGTCGGTGCCACCGGCGCGGCCACCCTGCTGTCGCAGTTCTTTCCGTTCGGTTCGCTGCAGGCGATTGCCGCCGAGGCCGGCCCCCTTGAGAAAAAAGACCTCAAGGTCGGCTTCATCCCCATCACCTGCGCCACGCCCATCATCATGGCCGATCCGCTCGGCTTCTATAAGAAATACGGGTTGAATGTCGAAGTCGTGAAAACCGCGGGCTGGGCGGTGGTCCGCGACAAAACACTCAACAAGGAATACGACGCGGCGCACATGCTCTCGCCGATGCCGCTCGCCATCACCGTCGGTGCCGGCTCGGTGGCGCAGCCGTACTACATGGGCGCGGTTGAGAACATTAACGGCCAGGCCATCACGCTGTCGCTCAAGCATAGGGACAAGCGCGATCCGAAGCAGTGGAAGGGTATGAAGTTCGCCGTGCCGTTCGATTATTCGATGCACAACTTTCTGCTGCGCTACTACCTCGCCGAACACGGCGTGGATCCGGACAAGGACGTGCAGATCCGGGCGGTCCCACCGCCCGAAATGGTCGCCAACATGCGCGCCGACAACGTGGACGGTTTTCTCGCGCCCGATCCGGTGAATCAGCGCGCCGTGTTCGAGGGGGTGGGCTTTATTCACCTGTTGTCGAAGGACATCTGGGACGGTCATCCGTGTTGTGCTTTCTCGGCGAGCGAGGAGTTCGCCAAGAGCGCGCCCAACACGTTTGCGGCGCTGTTCAAGGCGATCGTCGATGCCACGCATTACTCGTCCAAGAAGGAAAATCGCGCCGAGATCGCCAAGGCCATCGCGCCCAAAAACTACCTCAACCAGCCCGAAGAAGTCGTGACAGCGATCCTCACCGGTCAGTTCGACGACGGCCTCGGCAACAGAATGAACGTCCCGGACCGCATCGATTTCGACCCGTTTCCGTGGCACTCGATGGGCGTGTGGATTCTGACGCAGATGAAGCGCTGGGGGTACATCAAGGGCGACGTGGATTACAAAAAGATCGCCGAACAGGTGTTCCGCGCCGCCGACTGCGGCAAGCTGATGCAGGAACTGGGCTATGCCCCGCCGGCAACGACGTACCGCAAGCACACGATCATGGGCAAGGTGTTCGATCCGGACAAGCCCAAGGCGTACCTGAAGAGCTTCAAGATCGGCAAGTCGGCGTAGGACGCTCGACGCATGCTGCCGCTTCCGCTGCGCGCGGCGATTCTGTCGTTGGCGCTGCTGGTCATCCTGCTCGGGGCCTGGGAGCTGGCGACCCAGGTGCCGGCCGGCGCGGCTTCGCCGGGTGCGCGGTTACCAGGGCCGTCGAAAGTGGCCGTTCATGCCTGGCAGGAGCTGCGCGATCCGTTTTACGACGCCGGCCCCAACGACAAAGGCATCGGCATCCAGTTGGCGTACTCGCTTGCGCGCGTGCTCGGCGGTTACATGCTGGCAGCACTGGTCGCCGTTCCATCCGGCTTTGTCATCGGCATGTCGGCGCTGTGGCGCAAGGCGCTCGACCCTTACATCCAGGTGTTACGACCGATTTCACCGCTGGCGTGGATGCCGCTGGCGCTGTTCGTCATCCGGGACTCGGCCGCGTCGTCCATTTTCGTCATTTTCATCTGTTCCATCTGGCCGATGCTGATCAACACGGCTTTCGGCGTGGCGGGCGTGCGGCGCGATTACATCAACGTCGCACGCACGCACGAGCTGTCGCGCGTTGAAACCGCACTCCGGGTGATCCTGCCGGCCGCCGCGCCGACGATTTTCACCGGCATGCGCATCGCCATTGGCATTTCGTGGCTGGTGATCGTCGCCGCCGAGATGCTCGTCGGCGGCACCGGCATCGGCTATTACGTGTGGAACGAGTGGAACAATCTGAATCTCTCCAGCGTGATTTTCTCCATCCTCATGATCGGCCTGGTGGGCATGCTGCTGGATCAGGCTCTGGCGCGCGCCGCACGGCTGGTGCAGTACGTGGACTGACGGTTTCATGGCCGAAGCGTTTCTCAAAGTGCAGGACCTCGCGCGCCGCTACCCGGGCGGAAAGCGGGGCGATGCCGTCTTCACCGTGTTCGAGCAGGTCAACTTCTCAATCCGCAAGGGCGAGTTCGTCTGCATGATCGGCCATTCGGGCTGCGGGAAAACGACCATTCTCAACGTGCTGGCCGGGCTCGACCGCGCCAGCGACGGCGTCTGCATCATGGACGGCCGCGAGATCGCCGGCCCCAGTCTGGACCGCGGCGTGATCTTCCAGAACCACAGCCTGCTGCCGTGGCATTCGGCGCTGAAGAACGTCACGTTCGCCGTGGCCGCGCGCCATCGAGACTGGAATCGGAGGCAGGTGCTGGAGCACAGCCAGAAGTACCTCGAACGGGTCGGTCTCAGGGGCAGCGAGGCGCGCCGGCCGGCACAACTCTCCGGCGGCATGCGCCAGCGTGTCGGCATCGCACGCGCTTTTGCCATCGAACCGAAGCTGTTGCTGATGGACGAGCCGTTTGGCGCGCTCGACGCGTTGACACGCGGCAACATCCAGGAAGAGCTGATCCGGATCTGGAGCAAAACCCACCAGACGGTGTTCATGATCACACACGATGTGGACGAAGCCATTCTGCTCGCCGACCGCATCCTGCTCATGACCAACGGTCCGGAGGCACGCATTGCCGAGTCGGTCGTGGTGGACCTTCCGCGCCCGCGTGACCGCACACAGATCATCCATCTGCCGGCGTACTACGCCATCCGCAATCACCTGATCGAGTTCCTGGTCCGGCGTTCGAAGGACTTTCTGCGGCATCCGCCCGCCGGATTCGACCCGCGCAATCCGCCGACCGTCCAGCCCGGGCTGGAGACGGCCGTTTTTACCGCTCCCGGTCCCAGTTCCCCACGCGCACACAGGAGTGCACCATGAACCGTTGTGAAGTCACCGAACAGATCGTTGCCGCCAGGATCAGAAAAGGCATCAAGTGGGCCGAGGTCGCCAAGACCCTGGGCCTCAGCAAGGAATGGGTCACCGCCGGCCTGCTCGGCCAGATGACCTTCACCCGCGCGCAGGCCGAGATCATCGGCAAGACGTTCGATCTTTCCGCCGAAGCCGTGGCACTGCTGCAAACCGTTCCATACAAGGGCTCGCTGCCGACGGCGATTCCCACCGATCCGCTCGTCTACCGTTTCTATGAGCTGATCAACGTGTACGGATCCACGATCAAGGAACTCATCCACGAAGAATTCGGCGACGGCATCATGAGCGCGATTGATTTCTCCATGGACCTCAAGCGCACGCCGGACCCCAAGGGCGACCGCGTGCACATTGTCATGAGCGGCAAGTTCCTGCCCTACAAGACGTATTAACCCGCATTTCTCACAGAGGCGCCGGAGCCTCCGCTGCCGGTCGAGAGTCCCCGAGCCGTTTCCCGAACCGCACATCGATGACACCGTGTCATGGGAGGCTCCGGCTGGATCGGCGCTGGCCTGTCTGCGGGCCGCCTGGCTTGGCCTTCACTCGGGCCATAGCCGGAACTATGGCCGCTCGCTCCAGGCCAGCGCCATCCGGCTCCTCGCCGACGGCTATCGCTCGATCTCCCTGCGAGAAATGCGGGTTAACCGTCCGGACAGGGCGGTAAACTGTGCGTCCCGTACGCACTGCCCTGCCCGTGAAAATCGCCACCTGGAACGTCAACTCCCTGCGCGTTCGTCTGCCGCACCTGCTGGAGTGGCTCAAGACGGCGCAGCCGGACGTGGTCGGTGTCCAGGAACTGAAATGCGTGGAGAGCCAGTTTCCGTTCGCGGAGCTGGAGGCCGCCGGGTACCGTGCGGCGGTCAACGGTCAGAAGACTTACAACGGCGTGGCGATTCTGTCGCGGGGTGAGGTCGCCGGAGTGTCACGGGACCTGCCGGGCTTTGCCGACGAGCAGAAACGCGTGATGGCCGCGACCGTCAACGGTGTACGCCTCGTCAATGTTTATGCGGTCAACGGTCAGGCGGTCGGCAGCACGCACTACGAGTACAAGCTGCGCTGGCTGGCGGCGTTGCGGGAATACCTGAAAATCGAACTGGCTGCACATCCGTTGCTGGCGGTGGTCGGCGATTTCAACGTCGCCCCGGCGCCGGAGGACACCCATGATCCGGAACGGTGGGAGGGGCAGATCCTGTGCAGTGCCCCTGAGCGTGCCGGGTTTCAGGCACTACTGGCGCTGGGACTGAGAGATTCCTTCCGCCTGTTTCCGCAGTCCGAGAAAAGCTTTACCTGGTGGGATTATCGGCAGGCCGCGTTCCGCCGCAATTGGGGTCTGCGCATAGACCATATCGTGGTCTCTGCCGGGCTGTCAGAGAAATGCCTGTCCTGTCAGATAGATACAGCGCCGCGCCGATGGGAGCGACCCTCCGATCATGCGCCGTTGCTGGCGACGTTTTCGGAGCCGGGCTGAAGCCTCTTCCACAGGCCGGCGGCGCGGGACTATGATGCGCGCAAACACGTGGAGTGCGCTGGAGGGAGGATGGCATGCGCAAGCGTCGCAACCATTACGACGTCACCAATACCGTGGAAATCTCGAATCCGGCCGCGGTCTGCGACGAGGTGTGCCGGATCCTGGGAGATCTTTACCCGAAGGCGGAACTGTTGCCCGTGCGCAAGGCCTTCGGCACGTTTGCGCACCTGTATGCCGGCGTCCTGCCCGGTTACCGCGGCTGCGACACCTGGTACCACGACGCCCAGCACAGTCTGGACTGCACGCTGGCGCTGGCGCGCCTGCTCGACGGGCACGAGCGTGCCGTGCGCCCGTCCATGCGTCTGGGCGCACGCCGTGCCCGGCTCGGGGTGATTCTGGCACTGTTCCACGATTCCGGGTACATCCGTCGTTACGATGAATCGCACTTCCGCAACGGCGCCGAGTTCACGCTCTACCACGTGAGCCGCAGCGGGGACTTTCTGGCGGAATGCCTGCCGACTCTCGGTTATGCGCGCGAGGTGGAACTGGCGCGGCGGCTGGTGCATTTCACCGGTTACGAGATTGCCCTGAGCAAGATCGCGGTCAAAAATCGCAGGGACCGCAAAATCGGCCATCTGCTGGGGACCGCAGATCTCATTGCCCAGATGTCCGACCGCTGTTACCCGGAAAAATGCCGCCGTTACCTGTACCACGAGTTCACCGCCTGCGGCCTGGCGGGCCCGGCCCGGCCCGGTTTGCGCAAGCCGCTGTACGAATCGCCCGACGACCTGATGCGGAAAACCCCGGGCTTTGTACGCACCTTGTTCACGGAGCGACTGAACGGTCACTTCGAAGGCGCGTACCGTTTCGCCGCCGTGCACTTCAGGGGAACGAACCGGTATCTCAATGCCATCCGCCAGAGCCTGTCCTATATCCGGAAGCAGACCGCCGTCGGTCTGAAAGGAGGCTTCCGCCGCCGGCCGCGCAGCATCAACGCCCGTGCTTTGCGCCAGATTCTCAAACTGCGGATTTCCGAATACCGTCCGCAACGGGTCGCCGCAGCGCGGTCAAGATCCCGGACGCGCGCGCGACGCGTGCCCGATCCGGCGCAGGTCGCGGTCTACCTGCCGGTCTGAACCGGCGTGGGGACGGTTGCCGGCGCAGGTCGCATGACCTGCACGCGCGCCGTGCCGATGCCCCGGGGGTCTGATGCGGCCTGCAGCCCGTCGCCGTTCTGGTCCCACCACACCGCCTGCATGTTTCCGTACGGTGTGGACGTCGGCTCCAGCGCGTGTCCCATGGCGCGGAGCGCCTCCTGTTCCATTGTGCTCAGGGCTGCCGGCTCAAATTCAATCCGATCCGGCAGGTATTGATGGTGGTAGCGCGGCGCGCTCACCAGTGGCTGCGGATCGAATCCCTGCGTGAATCCCAGCACGCCCAGCAGCACCAGGCTGACGATGCGACTGCCGCCCGGCGTGCCGAGAATCAGCAGGCCGCGCGGGCCTTCGACAAACGTCGGCGACATGGACGACAGCGGGCGTTTGTCCGGTGCGATGGCGTTGGCCGCCGAGCCAACCAGGCCGTAGGCATTGAGAACGCCGGGGGCGGCAGCGAAATCGTCCATCTCGTTGTTCAGCAGCACGCCGGTGCCCGGCGGCATGAAGCCGGAACCGAAGGGCAGATTGATGGACAGGGTGGCGGCCACCCGGTTGCCGGCTGCGTCGAGCACCGAGAAATGCGTGGTGTTGTCCCCTTCGCCGGCGTGCATGAATACCGCGCTGGGTGTGGCCGTGTCCGGCCGGATGCCGCGGGCGAGCGCGAGGATGTATTCGGGCGACAACAGCCGGTAGAGCGGAATTCTCACAAAATCCGGATCGCCCAGGTGTTGAGCACGATCACGGAAGGCAAGACGCAGCGCCTCGACCACGAGATGTTTTGCGCGTACTGGATCGGCGGGCGGCCAGGCCCATGCCTCCAGCATGGCCAGCGTCTGTGCCAATGCCACGCCGCCAGCGGAGGGTGGCGGAGCCAGTACGAGACGGTAATCGCGGAAGTACGCCGTCAGCGGTTTACGCTCCAGCACGCGGTAGCGGCGCAGATCGTCCAGTGTCCACAACCCGCCCGCGGCGCGGGCGCCCCTCACCAGCTTTTCGGCCACGGGGCCTGCGTAAAACCCTTCGCGCCCCTGTTGCGCGAGCCGGTCCAGGGTGGCGGCAAGATCGGGTTGCCGCAGACGCGCGTGTTCGAGAACCGGCCGGCCGCCGGGCCTGAAAACCGCGGCGGCGGCAGGCGAGAGGCGGTTCTGTGAAGTCGACGCGTGCTGTGCCAGCCGCGCATCCACCACGAATCCGTCCTGCGCGAAACGCAGGGCCGGTGCCAGCAGCACGGGCAGGGGTTTTGTCCCGTATTTCCGGGCGATGTGCACCCACGCCGCCGGTGCGCCGGGGATGGCGGCGGCACGTGCCCCGTCGCGGGATCGTCCGGGATCGGCGACGCCCCGGGTGTCCAGGTACAGGTCGCGGTGGGCGGCCTGCGGAGCCGTTTCGCGGCCGTCCACCAGCGTTTCAAAACCGTCGGACTCCCGATGCAGCAGCCAGAATCCGCCGCCGCCGATGCCCGAACTGGCCGGCTCCACGACCGCGAGCGCGGCGCTGATGGCCACCGCGGCGTCAAACGCATTGCCGCCGGCGTCCAGGATTTCCATGCCGGCCTGGGTGGCCAGCGGGTGCGCCGTGGCCAGCGCATAACCGGGCGGTGTGTCCGCTGCCCATGTAGACAGTGTGACAAAAAGGAAAAAAGCGCTGCGCACGCAGAGGCGCAAAGGCGCAAAGAAAGTCAAATTGAATAGTTCTCTGCGCCTCTGCGTCTTTGCGTGAGGCATTTTTATTTGACGGTAGCCGCAAGCCGGTGGTACTTCGCCAGCAGCTGCTCGCGGGTTTCGGCGTGTTCGGGATCGAGCGGGATGCAGTTGACCG
>JAKEEJ010000072.1 GCA_022616655.1 Nevskiales bacterium
CCTGCATCTGATCCATGGTGATGGAAGGATCGGGACGCAGCTTGAATGCCACACTCCACAGTGTTTCATTGCCCTGCACCGGCCCGTATATTTGCCCTTCATCGACCGGTGCCGGGGACGCGGGCTGCTCCGTTGGAACAGGAGAAACCGTGTCGACCGGTTCGGCCATAGTGGCGGCGGCAGGTACAGTGGATGCAACCGCTGGAAGAGTCGGTTGTACTGCGGGCGGCTCTACCTGCGAAGTCTCAGTAGGCTCCACCGGCATCAGTTCCGAAGCTTCCTCTTGTACCACCACGGGTGGTGCGACGTTCGCCTGCGGTGGCGGCTCCGGCGACAATTCCGCTCCTGCCCGCGCAGGTGACGCCTGCATCGGAGGATCGAGAAGCACGGTGTATTCACGCAGCAGCCGGCCACTGTTCCATTGAACACTCAACAGGAACGTGACAAAGGGCTCGCGCGCCAGATCCTTGCTGCGGACATAAATGCCACCGTCCTTCACCTCAAACTGCAGAAGGGACAGGAATTCCGCGCGCTCCAGTCCGGCGCGCTCAAATTCATCGTTGGTGGCCAGTTCCACCACCAGCCCTTCCAGCTCCCCCGGAGTACCCGAAGAAACCGGAATAAAGGCATCCAACCGCTGATTCAGGTGCGAGCGAACCTCCAGCGCGCCCAATCCCAGTGCCTGCGCTACGCACACCCAGACCATGGATCCCACGGCCAGAAGGCCCGCCGACATTCTCACCATGTTTACTCCGCGCCTCGCATTACATCGTCCGACTGTGAGAGTAATACATCATCTTATTATCGTAACTCTTTTCATAATCTAAGAAACCCGCCCCTGAGTCAACAACAAGCTCCCGTCGGATCAAAGTGATGGGTGGTCCTGGACAAGCCGCTCGGCGATCTGGACGCTGTTCAGAGCCGCCCCCTTGCGCACGTTATCGGCCACCACCCACAGGTTCAAACCCCGCGGATGTGAAATATCTTCACGAATGCGGCCGACAAACACGTGATCGTGATGTGCGGCCTCGGTCACGGGCGTGGGATAAGCTCCGTCCTTGCGATCATCCAGCACCTTCACGCCGGGGGCCCGTGCCAGACACTTGCGCGCCTCGGCGGCCGTGATCTTTTTGCGCGTCTCAATGTGCACCGCCTCCGAGTGCCCGTAGAACACAGGCACACGCACCGCCGTGGCATTGACCTGGATGGACTCGTCTTCCAGGATCTTGCGTGTCTCCCAGAGCATCTTCATCTCTTCCTTGGTGTAGCCGTTGTCCATGAAGACATCAATGTGCGGCAGCACGTTGAAAGCGATCTGCTTGGGATAAACCTTGCTGACGAGGGTGCCGCCGTTGAGCGCGTCCCGGCTCTGCTGCGCCAGCTCTTCCAGCGCCGGCTTGCCCGTTCCGGACACCGACTGGTAGGTGGCAACATTGACGCGCTCAATCCCCGCTGCATCGTAGATCGGTTTGAGCGCCACCAGCATCTGAATCGTCGAGCAATTCGGATTGGCGATGATACGACGGTTTCTGAACCCGGCGATGGCGTGAGGGTTGACTTCTGGCACCACCAGCGGGATGTCCTGGTCGTAGCGGAACTGCGAGGTGTTATCAATCACCACGCAACCCGCCGCCGCTGCCTTGGGTGCGTACACCTTGGAGACTTCGGCCCCCGGCGAAAACAGACCGATCTGCACCCGCGAAAAATCAAATCCTTCCAGGTCGTGGACCTCCAGCGACTCGTCGCCGAAGTCCACGAATTCCCCGGCTGAACGTGCACTGGCCACGGCGTAGACCGTGCCGTACGGAAACCGGCGCTGCACCAGCGTCTTCAGCATTTCTTCGCCAACGGCGCCCGTGGCGCCCACCACGGCGACGTCAAATTTCTTGCTCATAGAGCCTCTCAACCACTGCAGTTCCCATTTCGGATGTGGATACGACCCGCTCGCCGGGCCGCGCAATATCCGCGGTGCGCAAGCCGGAAGCAAGTGACTGTTTTACCGACCGTTCCACCGTGCCAGCCAATTTGACCGCCCGGAGGCTGTACCGCAACAGCATCGCCAGCGACAGAATGGTGGCCAGCGGATTGGCGATGCCACGGCCTGCGATGTCCGGCGCCGAGCCGTGCACCGGCTCATACAGTCCGCGCCCTTGAGCATCGAGCGATGCTGACGGCAGCATGCCGATGGAGCCGGTGAGTTGAGCGCCGATATCGGAAAGAATATCGCCGAACAGATTCCCGGTGACCAGCACATCGAACTGCCGGGGAGCACGCACCAGCTGCATCGCGGCGTTGTCCACGTACAAGTGTGACAACTCCACGTCGGGATAGGACGGAGCCACTCTTTCCACGACCTCGCGCCAGAGCTGTGAGGACTCCAGGACGTTGGCCTTGTCCACCGAACACACGTGCTTTTTGCGCAGCCGCGCCAGATCGAAAGCCGTGCGGGCGATGCGCTCAATCTCCGGCTCGGAATAACGCTCGGTGTTGAACCCTACCCGCACACCACCTTCCTGCACAATGCCCCGGGGCTGACCGTAATAAATGCCGCCGGTCAGCTCACGGACAATAAGCAGATCCAGACCCTGCAGAACCTCCGGCCTGAGCGTGGAGGCCGCCGCCAATTCATTGAAGCAGAAACAGGGCCGCAGATTGGCGTAAAGCCCCAGCGCCGAACGAATCTTCAGCAGACCCCGTTCGGGACGTATCTCGCGTGGCATTTGATCCCACTTCGGTCCACCGACCGCGCCCATGAGCACAGCGTCCACCGCCTGCGCCTTGCTCAGGGTTTCATCCGGCAAGGGAACTCCACAGGCATCAATGGCCGCGCCTCCGATAAGACCGTAATCCAGCTCACAAGCGAATCCGTGCCGCCGTTTGAGCGCCTCGATAACTTTGACCGCCTCGGCAATCACTTCGGGCCCGACGCCGTCACCGGGAAGAATCAGGAGCTTGACCATGGCTACCGTCCAGACGGCGACTGAAACAGCCAGGGTGCCACTTGCCGTTGGCGTGCTTCGTACGTCCGGATCGCGTCGGCGTGTTGCAAAGTCAGGCCAATTTCATCCAGCCCGTTGATCAGGTTGTGCTTGCGGCGGGCATCCATCTCAAAGCCCGTCTCACCGTCCGGCCAGCGCACCTGCTGGCCGGGCAGATCCACCGTGATCTGCACTCGCGGATCCGCCATTACAGCCTCGAACAGAATCGCCACCATTGCTGCCGTCAGTACGATCGGCAATACGCCATTCTTGAGGCAGTTTCCATAAAAAATGTCCGCGTAGCTCGGTGCGATGACGCAACGAAATCCGTAGTCCCTCAGGGCCCACACGGCGTGTTCGCGTGAGGAGCCGCAACCAAAATTCTCCCGTGCCAGCAGGATGGAAGCGCCTTGATATTCCGGCCGGTTGAGCACGAAGTCCGGGTTGAGCCGCCGTCGTGACGGCTCCACGGCAAGATCGCCTGGATCGAGATAGCGCCAGTCGTCGAACAGAAATGGGCCGAAACCCGTACGCCGGATGGATTTGAGGTACTGCTTGGGAATGATGGCATCCGTATCCACGTTGGCCCGATCCAGCGGTGCGGCGATGCCGCGCAAAATGGTAAAGGTCTGCATCACAGACCCCTCACGTCCACAAAATGGCCGGCAATGCCGGCGCCGGCCGCCATGGCCGGACTCATCAGATGCGTACGCCCGCCCTGCCCCTGCCGGCCTTCGAAGTTCCGGTTGGACGTGGAGGCGCAGCGTTCACCCGGCTCAAGCCGGTCCGCATTCATGGCCAGACACATGGAACACCCCGGCTCGCGCCACTCGAATCCTGCGTCCTGAAAGATGCGGTCCAGACCCTCCTGCTCCGCCTGGAGTTTCACCAGACCGGATCCCGGCACAACCAGGGCCAACTTCACGGACGCTGCTTTCTTGTGTCCTTTTACGACATCGGCCGCAGCACGCAGGTCCTCAATGCGGGCGTTGGTACAAGAACCGATGAAAATCTTGTCCACAGGAATTTCGGTCATCGGTGTGTCGGCTGCAAGCCCCATGTACGTCAATGCGCGCTGCCAGCCGTCACGCTTTACGGCATCCTGCACACGGGCGGGATCCGGTACACGGCCACCGATGGGCACGACCATCTCGGGCGACGTACCCCAGGTGATTTGCGGCTCGATGGTCTGTGCCTCCAGTTCCAGGATGCGGTCAAACCGCGCATCCGGGTCACTGTGCAATTGCTGCCAGGCCGCCACCGCTTGATCCCAGTTGTCGCCGGCGGGTGCAAACGGCCGGCCTCGAACGTATTCAACCGTTTTACGGTCCGGTGCGACCAGGCCGGCGCGCGCGCCGGCCTCAATGGACATATTGCATAACGTCATGCGCCCCTCTATCGAGAGGGCGTCAATCGCCGTACCGGCGTATTCAATGACAAAGCCCGTTCCACCGGCCGTGCCAATCCTGCCAATGATGGCCAGTGCAATATCCTTGGCCGTCACGCCGCGGCCGACCTGGCCATTGACGCGGATCAATAGCGACCTGGCTTTCTTCATCACCAGAGTCTGTGTCGCCAGCACATGCTCCACTTCGCTGGTGCCAATGCCAAACGCCAGTGCGCCGAAGGCGCCGTGGGTGGCGGTGTGTGAGTCCCCGCAGACAATGGTCATGCCCGGCAGCGTGGCACCCTGTTCAGGCCCGATGACGTGCACGATACCTTGACGGATATCCAGCAGATCAAACTTGGTGATGCCGAACTCGCGGCAGTTGTCATCCAGCGCCTTGAGCTGCGCGCGGGCCATCGGATCCTCGATGCCGCGCACACGGTTGCGGGTCGGCACGTTGTGATCCGGAACGGCCAGATTGGCCGCCACGCGCCAGGGCCGGCGGCCGGCCAGGCGCAGGCCGTCAAAGGCCTGTGGGCTCGTGACTTCGTGCACCAGGTGCCGGTCAATGTAAATCAGGGCCGAACCGTCGCCGTTGTCGCGAACGAGGTGTGCGTCCCAGATTTTGTCGTACAGGGTTTGAGCGGTCATGACGAAAGCATCCTAGCGATGCCTTATGAATAACTCAAATGAATAGTTTTTATATTTGTGATTCTATCCTGTTATGGTATAAAGAACCCCATGGACCTCCAGACTCTGGCAGCGTTTTTGCAGGTTGCCGAATCGCAATCTTTTTCAAAGGCCGCGGACAAATTGCACCGGTCTCAGCCGGCGGTCAGCAAGCGCATTGCCGTCCTGGAAACACAGCTCCGCAAACCCCTGTTCGACCGCATCGGCCGCAGGATTGCGCTGACCGATGCCGGCCGTGCGTTGCTGCCGCATGCACGCCGGGTTCTACAGGAAATTGAGGACGCTCAGCGGGCGCTGTCCCATCTCATGGAGCCGGTCAGCGGCCGCCTGTCCATCGGCACCAGCCATCACATTGGTCTGCATCGTCTGCCCTCGGTACTCAAGGCGTTCGCGCTGGAGTATCCCAAGGTTGATCTCGACATTCACTTCATGGACTCGGAAGTGGCCTGCCAGGCCGTGCTGGCCGGTACGCTGGAACTGGGCATCGTCACCCTGCCTCCACAACCCCTGCCCCACCTGCAAACCCGGCGCCTCTGGTCCGACCCCATGGTCGTTGTCGTTTCGCCCGACCACGTGCTGGCACAGCGCAAAAACGTGCAACCGGCCGAGCTGGCGAAACACCCGGCCGTATTGCCGGATGCGAGCACTTATACCCACCGCATCATCAAGGCCAAGCTACAGAAACACAGACTTCAGCCGCAGGTGCGCCTGGCGACGAACTATCTGGAAACGCTAAAAATGCTGGTGGCCATCGGCCTGGGCTGGAGCGTGTTGCCACGTTCCATGCTGGATCGTTCGGTCCACCCACTCGAAATTCCGGCGTTGCAGATGCAACGCGAACTGGGCGCGGTCTGGCACCAACGGCGCACCTTGTCCAGCGCCGCCAGCGTCCTGTTGCGGCGTTTCGAAGACCATCCGGGAAAAAACCGTAGGGCTACTCGAAAACCCGGTTCCTGAGCGCTTTAAGCCGCCCCCGACGGAGCTTGCCCTCCAGCCGCTGCTTGCGCGAGCTGCGCGTCGGCCGGGTGGCTTTGCGCGGCGGTGGGAGTACCGCCACGCTGCGCACAAGCTGTTCGAGGCGCCGGAGCGCCTCCTCCCGGTTCTGCTCCTGGCGGCGATGCTGTTGCGCTTTCAGAACAATTTCGCCGGCATCGGTAAGACGGCGATCGTGCATCTGCAACAACCGCTGTTTGACGGATTCGGGCAGCGACGAGGCCCGGATGTTAAAACGCAGATGAATCGCGGAAGAGACTTTGTTGACGTTTTGCCCGCCCGCACCCTGTGAACGGACCGCGCTGAACTCGCATTCATGCGGCGAGATATGCAGGGACAAAGAAGGGTTACGCATAGGCCGACGACGGTCGTTTCACCAGTCCCCGATACGCAACCCACCAACCCGCGGCCGCAGACACCGCAGCGGCCATGAACGTCGCTTCCGGCGAGACGTGCTGCCAGATATAGCCGCTGGCCAGACTGCCGATGGCTCCGCCGATGCCATAGGCCGCCGCGTTGTAAAGCGCCAGACCGCGTCCCTGCATTGAATCGGGGAACAGCTGCTGCACGTAATAAACCGCCACCGAGTGATAGGCGCCAAAAGTCAGCGCGTGCGAAAGCTGCAACAAGATCAGCCCAGGCAGGAAATCCACCAGCAACGGCGTCAGTGCCCAGCGTGCCGTCGTGGCGGCCAGTACCAGCAACAGCAAGCGACGCGCCCCCAGACCCGCAATGAGCCGCCCCATGACCAGAAACAGGCCGATTTCCGCAATCACGGCCAGCGCCCATAGCACGCCCGCCATGCCACGGGTGTAATCGTGCCGCTCGAGGAACAGCGTGAAAAAGCTGTAATAAGGCGCGAAACTGAGTTGCGAAAGCAGACAGGCGAAAAGCAACGCCAGCACCGCGGGTCGTTTCAAGACCTGGACCATCGAGGACGCCTGGACGGGGACAGACGGATTGGCCGGCACTTCCGACACCGCCCAGCTGGCCATGGCCATCGCCGCAAAGATCGCCCCCACCAGCCAGGGCAAGGGCAGAATACCGACGGCATCAAGAACCGGCCCCAGCCCCAGCACGGCCACGACAAACCCCACCGATCCCCAGACCCGCACGCGACCGTAATCACCGCCGCTGTGGACAAGGTGGTTGAGCGCCACCACTTCGAACTGCGGCAGCAAGGCGTGCCAGAACAGCGCATACCCCACCATCAGAATCACGATGGCCGTGGTGGAGGATGCAAATGGTATTCCCAGAAACATGGCCAGCGACCCGAGCACCGCCCAGCGCACGAGGGTAATACGGTAACCGCTGACGTCCGCCCACCAGCCCCAGACCACGGGCATGAAGGAACGGGTCAGACCCATCAGGGCATACGCCACGCCGATCTGGGCCGCCGTGAAACCGCGGGCCTCCAGATAGGGCGACCAGTAGGGTAGAAATGCCCCTACTGTTGCGTAATAAAAAAAGTAAAAGCTCGAAAGCCGGGCGTGGACGGGCTGCATAAAATGACGAGAACGAACCCGCGCGGGCTGCGCTGCTACTTACGCTGCTTGCCCACCGTCACCGAAGACGGAATTCGTGGCGTGGGTGGAACCACATCCGCATTCTGGGCCCGATGGCGCAAATAGTGATCCATCAGCACCAGCGCCACCATCGCCTCAGCGATGGGTGTGGCACGAACGCCTACGCAGGGATCGTGACGGCCGGTCGTACGAACCTCGACCGGCTGGCCGTCAATATCCACGGTTTTACCGGGAATCAGGATGCTGGAGGCGGGTTTGAGGGCGATGGAACAGCGGATGTCCTGCCCGGTGGAAAGACCGCCCACCACGCCTCCAGAGTGATTGGCGAGAAAACCCTGCGGGCTCATCTCGTCGCGATGCTCGCTGCCCTTCTGCTCTACCGCCGAAAATCCATCACCGACTTCAACCGCTTTCACCGCATTGATGCTCATCAATGCAAAGGCCAGATCGGCGTCCAGACGCTCGTAGACGGGCTCGCCCAGGCCCGGCGGAACATGGCTCGCCTCGACGTTGATGCGCGCACCGATGGAATCACCTTCCTTGCGGATGCGGGCAATAAATTCCTCCAATTCAGGAACCCGCGCCGGATCCGGACAGAAAAAGGGATTCTGGTTCACCGCCTCCCAACTTTTCAGTTCCAGTTTGTAGGGCCCCATTTGTGCCAGATAGCCACGGACTTCGACGCCCAGTGTCTCCAGAAGATATTTCTTGGCGATGGCCCCGGCCGCCACCCGGACAGCCGTTTCGCGCGCGCTGGCACGTCCGCCACCGCGGGGATCGCGGCGGCCGTACTTCATGATGTAAACGTAGTCGGCATGGTTGGGCCGGAACCGGTCTTTGATGGTTTCGTAATCGCGCGAACGCGCATCCGTGTTGCGGATCAACAGCGCGATGGGCGTGCCGGTGGTTTTTCCTTCAAACACGCCGGACAGAATTTCCACGGTATCGTCCTCGCGCCGTTGCGTAACGTGGCGCGACTGCCCGGGCTTGCGGCGATCCAGCTCCTTCTGAATGTCGGGTTCGGTCAGCGCCAGTCCGGGCGGGCACCCGTCCACCACACAGCCGATGGCCGGCCCGTGGCTCTCACCAAAGCTGGTCACGCAAAATAAACGTCCCAGAGTATTGCCCGACATCACGTTCTCCGCCGCCCGCGGTTACCGCTTCCATGCCACGCCACTAGATCCTTGCGCGTGATCACAAACACGCCATCCCCACCCCGCTCAAACCGGGGCCAGACCGCCGGAAGGTCCGGAAAATGTTGCTTGAACTCTGACGCGGAACCTCCCACCTCGCACACCAGCACTCCTTCCGGACTCAGAAACCCGGGCGCCTCTTCCAGGATGCGGCCGACCACATCCAGACCTTCGCGCCCCGCCGTCAGGGCCTGTTTCGGTTCGTGGTGATACTCCGCAGGCATCTTGTCCCAGCGCCATTCTGGCACGTAGGGAGGATTGGTCACCATCAGTTCGTATTTCCGCCCCTGCAGTTGATCGAACAGATCGGACGGCACTGCCTCTACGCGTTCGCCCAGTTCATGCCGTGTAATATTCTGTCGCAGAATCTCCAGCGCACCGGCATCCCGCTCCGCCGCGTCCACGCAGGTCTCGGGAAATGCATAGGCACATGCAATGGCGATACAGCCGCTGCCGGCACAGAGGTCGAGAATACGGCGTGGCGTCACGGTCAGCCAGGGCCGGAAATGAGCTTCGATCAGTTCTGCAATGGGCGATCGCGGAACCAATACACGTTCGTCCACAATGAACGGCACGCCGGCGAACCAGGCCTCGCCCGTCAGATAGGCCGCGGGTTTCCGGGACCTGATCCGTTTCCGCAGCAGCTTCAGCACCGTCTTGCGCTCGGATTCCGTCAGAACGGAATCCCAGTACGGCGCCGGCAGATCGTGCGGAAGTTTGAGCGCCCAGGTTACGAGGTAAAAGGCTTCGTCCAGCGCGTTGTCCGTACCGTGGCCAAAATACAGCCCGGCACGGCCAAATTCGCTGGCACCCCAGCGCACCAGATCACGGATTGTGCGCA
>JAKEEJ010000073.1 GCA_022616655.1 Nevskiales bacterium
TGCATGACTTACCCCTTGGCCGGTGCGGCCGCGGGGGCGGCCGTGGCCGCTCCCGGCCCCGCCGGGGCCGGCGCGCCGGACTTGGGCGCTTCCTTGGCGTCGGCCTTGCGGTCGCCCACGGCACCGTGGCTCTTGAAAACCCGGGTCGCCGAAAATTCACCCAGCTTGTGGCTGACCATGTTCTCAGTGATGAACACCGGCATGTGCAGACGGCCGTTGTGTACCTGCAGGGTCAGACCGACCATGTCCGGCGTGATCACGGAACGGCGCGACCAGGTCTTGATGGGCTTCTTGGCCCGGCTCGCCTGTGCTTCCGCCACCTTCTTCGCCAGGTGATGGTCGACAAACGGGCCCTTTTTGAGTGAACGTCCCATAGTTATCTCGCTACGCTCGATGGGGACAGGAGTCGGGAAACGGGGGTCTGGAAACGGCCGTTTCTGCCCTTCCCTGACCCCTGACCCCCGACCCCGCTTGCATTTCAGACTTCACGTCTCTAGTCTCCCGGTTCATTTCTTGTGCCGGCTGCGCACGATGAAGGCCTGCGTGCGCTTGTTCTTGCGGGTGTGCAAGCCCTTGGCCTTCTGGCCCCACGGCGACACCGGGTGTGGATTGCCCTGTCCGGATTTGCCCTCGCCACCGCCGTGCGGATGGTCGACCGGATTCATGGCGAGACCGCGCACCGTCGGGCGAATGCCGCGCCAGCGTTTGGCGCCGGCTTTGCCGTAAATCCGCAGATTGTTTTCCTCGTTGGACACTTCGCCAATCGTCGCGCGGCAATCGGTGAGAACCTGGCGGATCTCGCCGGAGCGCAGGCGCACCGTTGTGTACTCGCCTTCGCGCGCCACCAGTTGCACGGCGGCGCCGGCGGCACGGGCCAGTTGCGCACCCTTGCCGGGACGCATTTCGATGCAGTGGATGTTGGTACCGATCGGAATGTTCCGGAGCGGCAGGGCATTGCCCGGCTTGATGGCCGCGTCCGCCCCGGACTGCACCGTGTCGCCCATGACCAGACCCCGGGGCGCGATAATGTAGCGTCGCTCGCCGTCGGCATAACACAGCAATGCAATGTGAGCGCTGCGGTTCGGATCGTGCTCGATGCGCTCGACCTTCGCGGCAATCCCGTCCTTGTCGCGCTTGAAGTCCACCTTGCGGTACCGCTGCTTGTGACCCCCGCCCTGATGGCGGGTGGTGATACGGCCGTTATTGTTGCGACCGCCCTGACCGGGCTTGCTCTCCAGCAGCGCCTCGAACGGGCGGCCTTTGTACAGGTGCGCCGTCGAAGGGCGCACCTGGTGACGGCGCCCCGGCGAGGTCGGTTTCATGATCTGAAGGGTCATTGCAGTCGTTCTCTAAAACCGAAAAGCAAAAGACGTTGCACGCAAAGGCGCAAAGAGAAAATTGGATTGTTTTTCTCTGCGTCCTTTGCGTCTCTGCGTGAAATTCTTTTTCATGTTCAAGCTTTCGCGTCGGCGGTGAAATCAATGGTCTGGCCCTGGGCCAGGGTCACATAGGCCTTCTTCCAGTCGGAACGACGACCCGGCGAGCGCTGCCCGCCCTTGTTCTTGCCCTTGACGTTGAGCGTGGTCACGCCGACGACTTTCACGCTGAAGAGTTTTTCCACGGCCGTTCGGATGTCCGGCTTGGCGGCGTCCCGGCGCACGCGGAACACCACCTGATTACCGGATTCGAGCGCCCGGGTGCTCTTCTCGGACATCAGCGGCGCCAGAAGGATGGCGTACAAACGGTCGTGGCGGGAAGATTTGCTCATGACAGCCAGGCCTCCAGCTTCTTGACGACCGCCGAGGTCATCAGCACTTTCTCGCGCGACAGCAGCGACACCGGGTTGATGCCGGCGAGGTCCGTCACGTCCACGTGCGGCAGGTTACGCGAAGAGAGCTGCAGATTGCGGTCCACACTGTCGGTCACAATCAGAATATCGCTCGCGTTCAACTGCGATAATTTCTCCAGCAAGCCCCGGGTCTTCGGAGCCTCCATCTGGAAATCTTCGGCCACCAGCAAATGTCCCTGGCGGGCCAGCTCCGACACGATGGCGCGCAGCGCGCCCCGGTACATCTTTTTGTTGACCTTCTGGCCGTGATCGCGCGGTACGGCGGCGAAAATCCGGCCGCCCTTGCGCCACAGGGGGCTGCGAATGGTCCCGGCGCGGGCCTGACCGGTGCCCTTTTGTTTCCAGGGTTTGCGGCCGCCGCCGCGCACCTGGGCACGGGTCTTCTGGGCCTTGGTGCCGGCGCGGGCACCGGCCAGGAAGGCGGTCACCACCTGATGTACCAGCGGCTCGTTAAAGGGAACCCCGAACACCGCATCGGACACCACGAACTTGGACTCGCTGGTTGTCTGGATGTCCATGGTTACTTCACCGTCGGGCGCACGACCAGGGCGCCGTTCTTGGCACCCGGCACCGCACCCTTCACGAGCAGCAGATGGCGCTCGGAGTCTACCCGCACCACGTCGAGATTCAGCGCTGTGACGCGCGTGTTGCCCATCTGGCCGGCCATGCCCTTGCCTTTCCACACCTTGCCCGGATCCTGACGTTGGCCGATGGAGCCCGGCACGCGATGCGACAGCGAGTTGCCATGGCTGGCGCGGCCGCCGCCAAAATGGTGGCGCTTGATGACGCCCTGAAAGCCCTTGCCGATGGAGGTGCCCATCACGTCCACGCGCTTGACGTCCTTGAACAGATCCACTTTCACTTCGGAACCGGGCTTGAGATCCGCGCCTTCCGTGCCGTCCAGGCGAAACTCCCACAGACCACGACCGGCCGCCACGCCGGCCTTCTTGTAATGTCCGGTGAGCGCGCGGTTCACGCGTTGCGGTTTCTGTTCGCCCGCTGCGATCTGAACGGCGCGATAACCGTCGGTCTCCACGGTCTTGATCTGCGTCACGCGGTTGGGCGTGCACTCAATCACGGTCACCGGGATGGACGCGCCATCCTCGGTAAAGACCCGTGTCATTCCGGCTTTTCTTCCAACGATACCCAGTGCCATGACGTCGTCTCTAGCTCAGTTTGATCTGGACTTCGACGCCGGCGGGCAGGTCCAGCTTGGACAGCGCATCCACCGTCTTCTCGGTCGGGTCCACAATCTGCATCAACCGTTTGTGCGTACGGATTTCGTACTGATCGCGCGCAATCTTGTCGGCGTGCGGCGAGGCCAGTACGGTGTAGCGCTCCTTGCGCGTCGGCAGCGGAATCGGCCCGCGGACCATGGCTCCGGTGCGCTTGGCGGTTTCGACAATCTCCTTGGCCGATTTATCAATCAGCCGGTGATCGAACGCCTTCAGCCGGATGCGGATGGACTGACTGGTTGCGGCCATGTTCTTGCTCAGTTGGAAACGTCAAAAAACTTTTCACGCAGAGGCGCAGGGGAGGAAAAGAAAGGCGCAGAGAA
>JAKEEJ010000074.1 GCA_022616655.1 Nevskiales bacterium
AAAATTTACGCATGCAAACACTTCCCTGGGACGTGCTGGACCCCTTTGTCCAGCCCGTGACCGTCCTTCCCTCCGACCTCGACGAATACGGCCACACCAATAACGTGGTGTACCTGTCGTGGCTCGAACGTGTGGCCTGGGCGCATTCGCTCAGCCTGGGCCTGTCCATGGACGACTACCGGCGCCTGGGTTATGGCTGCGTGGCACGCAAGCACGAGCTGGAATATCTGGCCCCCACGTTTGCCGGCGAGGAGCTGCTTCTGGGGACCTGGATCCAGAAGAACGACGGCAAATACTCGATCTGGCGCAGCCATCAGATCATCCGGCCGGCCGACGGCAAAACCGTGCTGCGCGGCCAGACCCATTGGGTGTGCATCGGGTTGGCCAGCGGCAAGCTCGAACGCATGCCGCCGGAGTTCGTGCAGGCGTACCGACCGGCCGTTGTGGCGTAGCCGCTCAACAGCCTTCGGCGGAGGCCTTTCTCTCGCCTGGAAAAATTTCCTCTGTCTCACAGGCCCTAGTATCATTCCGCACCCGCGGCGTTCCTGTGGGTTCATTCTTTACTTCATGCTCAATAACCTGCTCGCACGCCTGTTTGGCAGTCGCAATCAGCGTACCCTCAGCCGCCTGAACGGACTGGTGGTCGCGGTCAACGGTTTTGAGCCGGCGTTTTCAAAGTTATCGGATGCGGAACTGGCGGCCAAAACAGCCGAATTCCGGAGCCGGCTGGCCGCGGGCGAAACGCTGGACGCGCTGATGCCCGAGGCTTTTGCGGTGGTGCGTGAAGCCGGCAAGCGCACGCTGGGCATGCGGCACTTCGACGTGCAGCTGGTCGGCGGGGCGGTGCTGCACGAGGGCCGGATCGCCGAGATGAAAACCGGTGAGGGCAAGACGCTGGTTGCGACGCTGGCCGCGTATCTGAACGCGCTGCCGGGCAAGGGCGTGCACATCGTGACCGTCAACGATTATCTGGCACGGCGCGATGCCGAATGGATGGGACGGCTGTACCGTTTCCTGGGGCTGACCGTGGGCGTGGTGGTGTCCCACCAGCCCGCGGACGAGAAACGCGCGGCCTACCAGGCCGACATCACCTACGGCCAGAACAACGAATTCGGCTTCGATTATCTGCGCGACAACATGGCGTTCGCACTGGCCGACAAGATGCAGCGCAAACTCCACTACGCGATCGTGGACGAGGTGGACTCCATTCTGATTGACGAGGCCCGCACCCCCCTGATCATCTCCGGACCGGCCGACGACGACCCGGAGCTGTATCGCAAGATCAACGCGATTGCTCCGCGGCTGCAGCGGCAGGAAACGGAAGAGGGCGAGGGCGATTTCCACGCCGATGAAAAAACCCGGCAGGTGTATCTGTCGGAGGCCGGCCACGAGAAGGTCGAAGGACTGATGCGGGAGGCCGGGTTGCTCGGCGCGGATGAGAGCCTCTACGATGCCTCGCGCATCATCCTGATGCACCACCTGAACGCCGCGCTGCGCGCCCACCACCTCTACAAGCGCGACGTGGAGTACCTGGTACGCAACGGTCAGGTCGTGATCGTGGACGAGTTCACCGGCCGCATGATGATCGGCCGGCGCTGGAGCGACGGACTCCATCAGGCGATTGAAGCCAAGGAGGGCGTGCCGATCCAGCAGGAGAACCAGACGCTGGCGTCCATCACGTTCCAGAATTACTTCCGGCTCTACGGCAAGCTGGCCGGCATGACCGGCACGGCCGACACGGAGGCGTACGAATTCCAGAGCATCTACGGCCTGGAAGTGGTGGTGATTCCGCCCAATATGCCGATGATCCGCCAGGATCACGGCGACCGGGTGTATCTGAATCCCAAAGACAAATTCGGCGCCGTCATCGCCGAAATCAAGGAGGCGCACGGCCGCCAGCAACCGGTGCTGGTCGGTACGGCCAGCATCGAAACCTCCGAACGGCTCTCAGGCCTGCTCAGGAAGGAGGACATTGTCCACGAGGTGCTCAACGCCAAGCAGCATGAGCGCGAGGCGGAAATCATCGCCCAGGCCGGCCGTCCATCCGCCGTGACCATCGCCACCAACATGGCCGGTCGCGGTACCGACATCGTGCTGGGCGGAAATCTGGAGGCCGAGTTGGCCAGACTGCCGCCGGAGGATGCGGCCGTGCACGCGGAAGCAAAAAAAGGCTGGCAGGAGCGGCACGACCGGGTGGTCGCGGCCGGCGGCCTTTACGTGATCGGTTCCGAGCGGCATGAGTCGCGGCGCATTGACAACCAGCTGCGCGGCCGCTCCGGCCGCCAGGGCGATCCCGGAGCGTCGTGTTTCTTTCTGTCGCTGGACGATACGTTGATGCGTATTTTCACCCCGCCGCGCATGCGGACCCTGCTGCAGGGTCTGGGCATGCAGCAGGGCGAGGTCATCGAGCACCGCTGGGTGACGCGCGCGATCGAAACCGCGCAGCGCAAGGTTGAGGCGCACAACTTCGACATCCGCAAGCAGTTGCTCGAGTACGACAACGTCGCCAACGATCAGCGCAAGGCGATCTACGAATTGCGCGACGAGCTGATGGGCGCCGAGCGGGTGACCGCCATGCTGGACGAGATCCGGGCGGACGCGGTGAGCGTGGCGGTGGATTTGTATATTCCGCCCCAGAGTCCGGAACCGCAGTGGGACGTGCCGGGCCTTGAAGAAGCGCTCCGGCGCGACTTCGGCCTGAATCTGCCCCTCCGCCAGTGGCTGGAAGGAGAGAAATCCCTGGAGGAAAGCGGTCTGCGGGCCCGCATCCTGGAGCAACTGACGCAGGCCTACCGGGAAAAGAAGCAGGCGATCGGCGCGCCCGTGCTGGAGCACTTCGAGAAGGCCATTTTTCTCAACGTGCTGGACCAGTTATGGCGCGAGCATCTGGCGGCGATGGACTATCTGCGCCAGGGCATCCACCTGCGCGGCTACGCACAGAAGGATCCGAAGCAGGAATACAAGCGCGAGGCGTTCGGCATGTTCAACGACATGCTGGCGCGCTTCAAGCACCAGGTGGTGGGGGTTCTGTCGAAGGTGCAGATTCAGGCGGAATCCGACGTGACGGCCGTGGAGCAGGCACGGCGCCGGCCGCGTCCCATGCAGTTTCAGCACGAATCCGCACCCACGGCCACAGCGGCTGCACCCCCGGCCGGACCGGTGG
>JAKEEJ010000075.1 GCA_022616655.1 Nevskiales bacterium
ACCAGGTCCGTGAAACGGATTTTGCGGCCAACAAGGGCGTAAACGGGGTGTGGCTGCTCAATCTGGAACCTCCACAGTCGCAACCTCGTCGGCTCACGGCACAGGGCGTGGATTCCCATACGCCGCGCTGGAGTCCGGACGGGCCTCTGTATTTCCTGTCGGCGCGTGCCGAGTACCAGCAGGTCTGGCGGCTGGACCTGGATGGCGGCGAAGCGGTTCAGGTCACCCATCTGCCGCTGGATGTCAACGCGTTTGCCGTGGCCCCCAACGGTAAAACGCTGATGTTGTCGCTGGACGTGTTTACCGACTGTGCCGATCTGGCCTGCACCCGGCAGCGGCTGGACGAACGCGCAACCGCCAAAGCCACCGGCCAGCTTTACGACAAACTTTTTATCCGGCACTGGGACACCTGGAAGAATGACACCCGCGCTCAGTTGTTCCTCGCCGCACTGGACGCGTCGGGCCGGGTGTCGGCCGAACCGCGGCGGCTGAGCGTCGGAATTGATGGCGACGTGCCGACCCAACCCTTCGGCGGCGACGAGGAATTCGTCTTTACCCCGGATGGCGGCCATGTCATTTTCACCGCCCGCATCGCCGGCAAGACCGAGGCCTGGTCCACGAACACCGATCTGTGGCGCGTGCCGGTGAGCGGCGCCTTCCGGCCGGAAAATCTCACCGCCGGCAACCCCGGCTACGACACCGGCCCGACGGTGTCGCCCGACGGTCGCACGCTGGCGTACCGCTCGATGAAACGCGCGGGGTTTGAAGCCGACCGGTTTCGAATCCTGCTCAGAGCCCTCGACACCGGCGCCACGCGCGAAATTTTCGCGGATTGGGACCGCTCCGCCTGGGCCCTCAAATGGTCCACGGACGGACAAATCCTTTATGTCACGGCTGACGATCGGGGCCAGACTCCGTTGTTTGCGCTCGATGTGAAGAACGGCAAGATTCAACGCCTGACCGGCGCGGGCACCGTGTCTGGCTTTGACGTGGGTCCGGAACGCGTGATCTACGCGCAGGACCGGCTCGACACGCCGGCCCAGTTGTTTCTCGCCGGTCCGGCGCCCGATCAGGGCCGCCCTTTGACCCGACACAACGCGGAGCCGTTGTCGGCACGGGCGCTGGGCGAATTCGAGCCGTTCACGTTTTCCGGCTGGAACAACGAGACCGTACACGGTTACGTGATGAAACCGGCCCGCTTTGTGCGGGGTCGGAAATACCCGGTGGCGTTCATCATTCACGGCGGCCCACAAGGCAGCATGGGCAACCACTGGCATTACCGCTGGAATCCGCAGACGTACGCGGGACGGGGCTACGCCGTGGTGTTCATTGATTTCCACGGTTCCACCGGCTACGGGCAAACCTTCACCGACTCCATCTCCGGCGACTGGGGCGGCAAGCCTCTCGAAGATCTCCAGAAAGGCTGGGCCTACGCGCTCAAAACCTATGACTTCCTGGACGGCTCACGCGCCTGTGCGCTGGGGGCATCCTATGGCGGCTACCTGGTCAACTGGATCGCCGGCCAGTGGCCCGATCCGTGGAAGTGCCTGGTCAATCACGACGGCGTTTTTGACAACCGCATGATGGGTTATTCCACCGAAGAGTTGTGGTTTGACGAGTGGGAAATGGGCGGGACGCCGTACGAAAAACCGGAGAACGTCGAGCGCCACAATCCGGTGAACCACGTTGCAAAATGGGAAACGCCCATGCTTGTGATCCACGGCGGCCTGGATTTCCGGGTTCCGCTGGAACAGGGCATCGCCACGTTCACCGCCCTGCAGCGGCGCGGCATTCCCAGTCAGTTCCTGTATTTTCCCGATGAGAATCACTGGGTACTCAAGCCGCAGAACAGCTTGCAATGGCACGACACCGTGCAGCACTGGCTCGACCGTTGGCTGAAATAGCGCTGTCACTTCTCCGTGAACGTGTACGCACCATCCCAGTTCTTGCCCGGCGGATTTTTCCGGTACTGCGCGATGCGCTCCAGGAACAATCCGTACACCGGATGCGGGTGACCGCCGCGCGACAGGCTGAAGAATTCCGCCTCGGCCTGATCCCACTGCTGGGCGCGATAGACCTTGAGCGCGCCGCGGTGACGGGCCAGGTCCTGACGCAATCCGGGATCGAGGGCCTCTTTGAGTCCCACGGGCTCGTAAATCGCCACCGGCTGATCCTTGCCCTTCACGCGCACCCGATCCAGCTCACGAAACGCCCATTCGGACGGCACCGCATTGCGGGAGTATTCGCTGCAAATAGTCATTGCGCCGTATTCCTTGGTCAGGGATTCCAGGCGTGAAGCCAGGTTCACCGGATCGCCCATCACGGTGTAAGCCCGGCGGAACTCCGAACCCATGTTGCCGACGCGCATGGGACCGCTGCTGAACCCCACGCCGATCTGCAGCTTTGGCCAGCCGCGTTTGGCAAACGGTTCGTCCAGCGTGTGCAGGGCCTGGTGCAGCTCCAGACCGGCCTGCAGCGCGTGCAGGGCGTGCTGGGAATCGGGCAAGGGGGCACCCCAGAAGGCCATGATGGCGTCACCCATGTATTTATCCACGGTACCACGGTGTTTGTGGATCACCTGGGTGAGCCGGGTCAGAAACTGGTTCATCAGCTCCGCCAGCTCTTTGGCTTCGAACTGCTCGGAGATGCTGGTGAAACTGCGCACGTCCGAGAACAGCACCGTCATGTCGCGGGTCTGGCCCTCCATGGACACCATGCCGGGGTTGGCGGCCATTTCTTCCACGATGGCCGGCGGCACGTACTCGCCGAAACGCCGGGAAATGTCGCGTGCGCGCCGCGATTCGATGAAATAACCGTACAGCAATTGCGCCAGAAACACGGCCAGGATGTAAACGATCGGGACGCCCATCGGCATCACCAGGTTGGCGGAGCTCCAGAGCAGGAAGGCCAGGCCGGTCACGCTGGCGATCAGACCGGCCGCCACGCCGAAAGCGCCGAGCGGCGACACCCGCGGAAACAGTCCGGCCAGTACCAGGCCGAGGGTCAGCAACAGCAGCACCTCCATTCCGGAGTAGTACGGTGCACGCTGTTTGATAGACCCGTCGAGCAGGCCGGAGACCACATTGGCGTGTATCTCGACCCCGGCGTAGCCCTGCCCCACCGGCGTCGCCCGCAAATCCATGAGGCCCGCGGCCGTGGTCCCGAGAAAGACGATGGCCCCCGACAGCGATGGGGCATCGGCGCGGCCACGGAGAACGTCGGTGGCAGGAATATAGGGGAAGCTGCGGAGCCGGCCCCGATACGGCACTCGCACCGAAACATCCATGTCCACGGGCGCAAATAACGGCCCCACCCGCACCCGCTCCAGGTTCAGGGGCGCGCGCACGTCCGGCGGGTCGAATTCCAGCCGCACCTCGGGGTAGCCGAGCGCCGCCCGGGCCACCTCCAGAGCCAGCGAGGGATAAACCACACCTTCGTACATCTGCATCAACGGAACATCACGGACGATTCCGTCGGCATCCAGGGTCGAAGCTGGCAGATCAAAAAAACCACCGTACGGCGCCGCCGACTGGAGCACCGGCAGGTTGCCCGTGTAAGCAACGGCGCTGTGAATGAAGTTAACGGCGTACCGGGATGCAACGCTTTTATCGAACAGCGGAGGAGGGAGAAGTCCCTTGGCTCCCGCCTCCCCTTCGGCACGTTGCGCGGCAAACACATACCCCATGACCACCCGCCGGCCGCGGAGAGCCTCGGCAAATGTTTTGTCATTGTCCAGCCGCTCTCGCAAATCCGGAACGCGCAGCGCAAATCCCGGCAGATCCGCCAGTTCGCCTGCGGCCAGTTTGTCCAGCAGCTCCACACCCGAGGCCCGGTCGGGCTCGGAGAAAACCATGTCAAAGCCCAGGACGCGGATCCGGTAGGTGTCAAACAACTGCGTGACGAGGCGCGCCAGTTTGTCGCGCGGCCAGGGCCACTGGCCCTCCGCCGCCAGACTTTTCTCGTCCAGATCCACAATCACCACGCGCGGGTCCACCGTACCGGGCAGGGTCAGCAGCACACGGCTGTCGTAGGTGATGTTCTCCAGGGTGGTGAGCAGCCGGGATTCCCACAGACCCGAGGTATGAATCAGAAAAATCAGAAACACCAGGCCGCTGATGGCGAAGCGGATCAGCATGCGGATTGTTGTAACGGCCATTGACGGTCCCCCGATGTCGTGCCTGAACACTACTCAAAGTCCGCGACCCCGGCAATTCAGCGTTACCGCCCAATACGCACGGTATGATGCAGGCATGTTCAGCCTTGCCACGAATATTCCCGCACTCTGGCTCCATACCCTGGCGGGCCTGTACGAGCGCCATGGCCGTCATCTGCCTCCGCTGAGCGCAGTCCTGTTTGCCATTCTTCTGGGACGTACGTTGGCCGATCTGACGTGGAGTCTGGTGCCGGTACCGGAGTCGGCCCGTTGGCAATCACCGCCGGCGCTACCGGCATCCGCCGCGCACGATCCGGATGCGATGGATGTCAACACCCTCATCAACGCCCAACTGTTCGGACATTACCAGGCCGTTCCCGCCGAAACGGCCCTTCTGAACGCACCGACCACGCCGCTGAATCTGGCCCTCCTGGGCCTGCTGGCCGACGACCGCGAACGATTTTCACGCGCGCTGATTGCAGTACAAAACGGGGACGAGAAGGCTTACGCCGTGGGCGATGACGTCACCCGCGGAGTCACCCTGCAGGCGATCTTCCCCGACCGGGTGATTCTGTCGCGCAACGGCCGGCTGGAAACCCTGCACCTGGTCCGCGACCTGCCCGAGGGTCTGTCCCCGACCGCGTCGGCTGAACCGCCGACACTGACGCCGGATCAGGTGCCGTCCGGTGCCGCGCCTCTCGCGCAGATCCGCGAAGAGGTGCTCCGGGATCCGGCCAAGGCTTCCGAGTACGTCCGCGTGCAGCCGGCCAACGTGAACGGCCAGTTCAGGGGTTATCGCGTTTATCCCGGACGTGAGCGCAGCGCGTTCAGCGCCGCCGGGTTGCGGCCCGGGGACCTGGTCACCTCGGTCAATGGCATACAATTGGACGATCCGGCCAAAGTGCCCCAGGTACTGGGCGACTGGATGCAGGCCGGTCAGATCAATCTGGTGATTGAGCGCGGCGGACAGAGCCAGACCCTCAGCATCAACTTCAATTAGTCATCAAGAGCGTACCGTGAAAAAAATCGTGGCGGGCCTGTGGGTACTGGCCCTCGGCGTGTCCTCCGCCTGGAGCGCGACCACGCTGAATCTCAAGGACGCAGACATTCTCACGTTGATCACCGCGGTCAGCGAAATCACCGGCAAAAACTTCATCGTGGACGAGCGCGTCAAGGGCAAGGTGACGGTGGTGTCGTCCCGGCCGATGTCCTCAGAGGCCGTGTACGAAACCTTCCTGGCGGTGCTGCAGATCAAGGGGCTGGCCGCAGTGCCGGCCGGCGACACGATCAAGATCGTTCAGGAAAGCAACGTGCGCCAGGAAGGCGGCGCCGCACTGAGCAGCGGCGCCGGACGGCCGGACGACGACGTGGTGACCTACGTCTATCAGATTGAGAACGTCTCGGCCGCGCAGCTCGTGCCGATTCTGCGCCCACTGGTACCGCAATGGGGACACCTGGCCGCCTACGGACCGTCCAACATGCTGATCATCTCGGACCGCGCCGCCAATGTCGTACGGCTGGAAAAACTGATCCAGCAGATTGATCGCTCCGGCGACCGCGAGATCGAACTGGTGCGGCTGGTGCACGCGGGCGCCACCGACGTGGTACGGATCCTGACCACTCTGGTTCAGAGTGACAAAGGGCCTGAGGCCGCGGCCAAACCCGCCACCATCATCGCTGACGAGCGCAGCAATTCGGTGCTGATTGGCGGTGACAAATCGGAACGGCAGAAACTGCTGGACATTGTTTCGCAGCTGGACGTACCGCTGAGCGAGGACGGCGCCACCCAGGTGGTCTACCTGCGCTACGCCAGTGCCGAAAACCTGGCGCCGATTCTGGAAGGCTACGTACAGAAACCCGGCGGCACTCCGGCCGCGACGCCCGGTGCCGCTCCCGGCGACGGCGCCGCGCGAATCCTCGCTGACAAGGACACCAATGCCCTGGTCATCACCGCCTCACCCAAGGCCATGCGCGCCCTCAAAGCCGTCATCGCCCAGCTCGACATCAAACGTTCGCAGGTACTGGTAGAAGCCGTGATTGCCGAAGTTTCGGCCGCCAAATCGAGTCAGTTGGGCGTCGACTGGGCCATCTTCAATGACAACCGCATCGTGTCGGGCAGCATTCTGGACTCCGCCACTCTGGCCCTCGCCGCCGCCACCACCGACGCCGAGGCCGCTCTGGCACTGGGGGCCAACGGCGCACCCGGCCTCGTGCTCGGCGGCGGCAGTGACAACAGCCCCGGAGGAACCAGTTTTGCAATTCTGCTGAAAGCCCTGCAGGGCGACGGCGACACCAACGTATTGTCCACCCCTTCGGTGGTGGCCACTGACAATGAAGAATCCAAGATCTCCGTCGGTCAGGAAGTGCCTTTCCTCACCGGCAGCTTCACCAGCACCGGCACCAGCACCAGCGGGACGGTCAACCCCTTCCAGACCGTGGAACGCAAGGACGTGGGCCTGACCCTGGGTCTGACCCCCCAGATCAGCGAGGGCAACAACATCAAGCTCAAGCTCAGTCTGGAGGTTTCGAATCTGTCGTCCAGCACCACGGCCCTGGATCTGATCACCAACAAACGGACGCTCACCACCACGGTCACGGTTGAGAGCGGTCAAATTCTGGTCCTGGGCGGTTTAATTGACGATCAGGTGACCGACACCCAGAACGCGGTTCCGTTCCTGTCCAGCATTCCCTTCCTGGGCAGTCTGTTCAAATTCCGTTCGGTCACCAAGGACAAACGCAACCTCATGGTTTTCATCCGGCCGGCGATTCTGCGCGAGGCGGCGGAAGTGGATTACTACACCCGCCGCAAATACGAATCCCTGCGCGAGTCGCAGACCGAGCTGGCCAGCAAGACCAAACCTTCGCTGTTGCCCGGTACGCTGAGGCAACCGGTACTGCCGGATTATGATGAGTACCGGCAGTCCCAGCCCCCGCCTTCGGCGGTGACATCGGCGTCCCCACCGGAAACGACGACACCCTCTCCACTGGCGGTGCCGGAAACACCACCACTGTCGGAAGCGGCACCACGGTCACCGCTACCATCGGAAACACCGCCCGAAGCGGCCCCCCAACCCGTTCCGACGGACGTGCAGGACACGCCGCCTCCGCCTTGAAGACCGGGTGATGAACGCCCCCCTGAAACGGCCCTCGTTTGCATTCGCCAAGCGGCACGGCGTGGTTGTGGCGGACACTCAAAACGACCCCGTAACGCTGACGTGCCGGCCGGGGGTCACCCTGGACTCGGTGCAGGAAATCCAGCGCTTTCTCCAGCGCTCGGTGCGGCTGCACCCGGTCCCTCTGCCGGAATTTGACGCCCTGTTGCAACGCACCTATCAGGACCAGACCGGCGCCGCGGCCGGCCTGATGCAGGGTCTCGAGGAGGAAGAGGACGATCTCGACAGTCTGGCCCAGGCCCTGTCCGAAAAACAGGATCTGCTGGAGGGCGGTGACGACGCGCCGATCATCAAATTCATCAACGGACTGCTGGTGGAAGCGATCCGGGAGAACGCTTCCGACATCCACATCGAAACCTTTGAAAACCGCCTGACCGTCCGCTTCCGCGTGGACGGCGTGCTGCGCGAGGTGTTGTCGCCGCCCAAACTGCTGGCGCCGCGCATTGTGTCGCGCATCAAGGTGATGGCCAAGCTCGACATCGCCGAGAAGCGCCTGCCCCAGGACGGCCGGATCTCGCGCGCGTTTGGCGGCCGCAAGGTGGACGTGCGCGTGTCCACCATCCCGACCGGGGCACAGAATGAACGCGTGGTGCTGCGCATCCTGGACAAGCAGGCCGAGCGCCTGGACCTGGAACATCTGGGCCTGGACGCGGATCAGATTACGACGCTGACGCGCATCATCCACAAACCGTACGGCATTCTGCTGGCGACCGGCCCGACCGGTTCCGGCAAAACCACCACGCTGTATTCCGCACTGTCGGTGCTTAACGACCGTTCGCGCAACATCATGACGGTGGAAGACCCGATTGAGTACTACATTGACGGCATCGGCCAGACGCAGGTCAACACCAAAGTCGAGATGACGTTCGCGCGAGGCCTGCGCGCGATCCTGCGCCAGGATCCCGACGTGGTGATGGTCGGTGAAATTCGCGATCTGGAAACGGCCCAGATTGCCGTGCAGGCCTCGCAGACCGGCCATCTGGTGCTGTCCACGCTGCACACCAACACCGCGGTCGGCGCCGTCACGCGCCTGCGCGACATGGGTGTGGAGCCGTATCAGATTTCATCCTCGCTCGTGGGCCTGTGCGCGCAGCGGCTGGTGCGCCAGTTGTGCACACACTGCAAGGAGCCATACCCCGCGGGCCCCCGGGAGAAGGACGCACTGGGTGTGGCGGAGGAGAAGGCCCTGATCCTGTTCAAAGCACCCGGCTGCCCGCACTGCCGCCACACCGGCTTTCTGGGTCGGACCGGCATCCACGAACTCATTGAGGTGGATCGCATACTGGAAACCATGATCCACGACGGCCTCTCCGAACAGAGGCTGGAATCCGCCGCCCGTGAGCGCAGCCCCGGTATTCTGCAATCCGGGCGCAATAAAGTCCTGGCCGGGTTCACTACGCTGCGCGAAGTGCTTAGAGTCACCATTGAGGAATGAATTCCTAAATGGTAACGGGGACCGGAGTCGGGAGTCAGGGGTCGGGT
Organism: Nevskiales bacterium; assembly: GCA_022616655.1. Classification (GTDB taxonomy): domain Bacteria; phylum Pseudomonadota; class Gammaproteobacteria; order Nevskiales; family Nevskiaceae; genus JACPFV01. The sequence continues at coordinate 8,809 of JAKEEJ010000075.1, forward strand.
AAAACCGAACCCCGCGATTTCTTTGTTCCGTCCCCCGTCCCCCGACTCCCGTCCCCCATCTGATCCATGCCGGCTTATGAATTCGTAGCACTCGACGTCCGCGGACGCCAGGAGAAAGGGCTGCTGGAAGGCGATACGCCGCGCCAGATTCGCGGAATGCTCCGCGACCGCGGACTGACGCCGCTCGCCGTCCAGGAAGTGTCCGAAACCCGGGCGGCCGCGCGCCCGCTGTTCCAACGCGGGGGATGGACCCACACCGATCGGACCCTGTTCATCCGGCAACTGGCCACCCTGGCCCGCTCGGGCCTGCCGCTGGATGAAGCCCTGGCCGCCGTCGCCCAGCAGAGCGAAAGCAAGCGTGTCAAGCGCGTCACCCTGGGCGTGCGCAGCGGCGTACTCGAAGGCAGCAGTCTCGCCCAGGCGCTGGGTCTGTTTCCGAGCGTGTTCCCACCGCTGTTCCGCGCTACGGTCGAGGCGGGGGAACAATCCGGCAAACTGGACGGCGTCCTGGAACGCCTGGCCGACTACGTCGAGCGTCGCCAGGCCCTGCAGCAGAAACTCATGCTGGCCGCGATTTACCCGGCCATTCTGACGCTGGTGGCCATCGGCGTGGTGACACTGCTGCTGACGTACGTTGTGCCCAAGGTCGTGGCGGTGTTTGCCGATCTGGATGCGCAACTGCCGCTGCTGACCCGCGCGCTGATTGCCCTGTCTGATTTCCTGCGGGAGTACGGCCCGGGCATCCTGGTGGTACTGGTGGCCGGTGTGTTCCTGTTCAGTGGCGCCCTGCGCAACGACGCTTTCCGCCGCCGCGTGCACCGCACCCTGCTGCGCCTGCCACTGATGGGCCGGCTGGTGCGCGGCAGCAACGCCGGCCGCTTTACACGCACGTTGGGCATTTTGTTCGGCAGCGGTGTGCCGATCCTCGATGCCATGCGCATCGGCACCCAGGTGGTTACCAACCTGCCGATGCGCGAGGCCATTGAAGCCGCCACGCTGCAGGTGCGGGAAGGCGTCCCGCTCAACAAATCGCTGGCGGCCAGCGGGCTATTCCCTCCCATCACCCTGCACCTGATTGCCAGCGGCGAAGCCTCCGGTCGTCTCGACGACATGCTGGACCGAGCCGCCGAACATCAGGAACGTGAAGTGGAAACCCTGGTGGCCGTGATGCTCGGCCTGCTCGAACCCCTGCTGATTGTGACCATGGGCCTGATCGTGCTGGGCATTGTCCTGGCCATTCTGCTGCCGATCTTTGATCTGAACCAGCTTGTCAAATAAGGTCTTTCAGGATTTGAAAAGCTGCCGCGCCATCTGCTTCAGGCCCTTCAGACTCAGAAATGCCGACTTCACGTGCTGGCCATAATCTTTTTTCAGCCGGGACAAATCGGTCTCGTTTTCCGCAACGACCAGCAGGGTGAGGCTGCCCATCTCGTCGGTTGAACCCTCGCCCCAGCGGACGCGTTGGGGCGGGCTGGAAGGGTTCCGCGGATTGTCGGCGGAATTGTCGTAGGTAATCGTTGCCGCCAGGCGCGTGCCTTTGGGCAACGCAACAAACTCCTGGAACTGATACGCCCCCTGCCAGTTGAAATCCCAGTCGCGGATCCACAGCAGGACTTGGGTCTGGCCGTCGGGCAGTTGCGCGCTCAGCTTCATCTGCTTGCCCAGATAGTGGGCGTGTGCAGAGATGATGAAAGCCCTGGCGTCCACGGGCAGAGTGAACGAATCCTCGATGAGGTATTCCTTCGCGCCGGGTGGAATATCAAGCCCTTCCAGGGCCGCAAACGCAGGGGGCAGTTGAATGGACGTAAACTGCCGGCGGGGCGCCCGGTCGGCAAAGTAGAGGCCGAATGTGGATATCTCCTGCTCGGGTTTCCCAGAAGGATGGAAATGCGTGGCAAGGATCAGATCCGCACCCTTGGGGAGATACCAGGCCAGACCCTCGGGCAGGGACACTGCGGGCGCCCCAACCGCCCATCCGCCCAGGCTGCCAGTGGGGGCCGAAACCGATGGGCTGCTGTACTCCGGCATTGAATCCTTGCGACTGGAAGCGCTGCGAGAAAATCCCCCCATTCCTCTGTCATAACCCGGCCGCGGGTCTGCCCTGTCCCGCTGGCGGGCGCTGCCCGTGGTGTCGTAGAAGAAAAGGCTGTGGTGTACGACGGTCCGTGCCCCGGGCCGGAACTCAATCGCCCGCACCCATTTGTCCTCCGGCAGGTTCAGCGGCAGCACGAAGCTGCGGTAGATGTCGGGTCCGTCCGCCGG
>JAKEEJ010000076.1 GCA_022616655.1 Nevskiales bacterium
GCAGGATTGCAGATTCACAACGTCAATCCTCAGGCCGCTTTTTCCGTCGGTGATCTGCAGATCCAGCCTTATCCGGTTCCGCACGATGCGCGCGAGCCCTGTCATTACGTGTTCAGCAACGGTCATTGCCGCGTTGGAACACTATCGGATGCCGGTTCTGTGACGGAGTCCATGTGCGAAACCTTGTCCGGTTGCGATGCGCTGACGCTGGAATTCAATTACGACGCTGAAATGCTGGCGAACGGACCGTATCCCCCGCCGCTGCGCGCCCGCATCGCCGGCCCGTTCGGGCATCTGAGCAATGCCCAGGCCGCGGATCTGCTGAAATCCCTGGACCGTTCACGACTCAAGCAGCTGGTGCTGACGCATTTGTCCGAGAAGAACAACACGCCCGGTCATGCCCGTGCCGCCTGTGTCGCGGCTTTGGGTTGTGAACCCTCATGGTTGCAAGTGGCGCATCAGGAAAATGGTCTGGCCTGGCGTGTTTTGAGCTGATGGATTCCGCAAGAACCGATCTGCAGATCCTTCCGGGTTGCCCCAGCTTTTCCGATTTTCGCATCCGGCAACTGCTGGCGCGGCTGCGTCCACGTGCACCAGAGCTTGAATCCGTGCGCGTTCTGGACTTCTTCCTGGTCCAGGGGGGGCGCGTTCCGGTCGGTGATTTACGCCGCCTGCTGGGACCCGGCCCCGACCGGTTTCCCAGGGCGCAGAGCACGCTGTTCGTGGTGCCGCGGGTCGGCACTCTTTCGCCGTGGAGCAGCAAGGCCACCGACATTGCACACGTCTGCGGTCTGTCGCAAATCCGCCGTATCGAGCGCGGCCGTGCCTATCTGTTGGACGGCGTCGGCCGGCTGGAGTCGGCGTTGCGGGATGAATTGCACGATCGCATGACCGAGAGCGTGCTGGAAGACCTCTCGGCGTTGGCGCACGTGTTCGAGGATCCTCCGTGCCGGCACCTGCGTACGGTGGAAATTCTCAAAGGAGGATGCACCGCGCTGGAGGCGGCCAACCGGGAATGGGGTCTGGCGCTGTCGGCGCAGGAGATGGAGGGCCTGATCGGTCATTTTACGCAGGCGCAGCGCAATCCCACCGACGCCGAACTGATGATGTTTGCGCAGGTCAATTCGGAACATTGCCGCCACAAAATCTTCAACGCGCGTTTTACCGTGGATAGCACCCCATCCCCGTATTCCCTGTTCGAAATGATCCAGCAGTCGTACGCGGCTTCACCGCAGGGTGTGCTGTCGGCCTACAAGGACAATGCGGCGGTGATTGCCGGTACGGAATCCGTGCGTTTTTTTCCGGACGCCGATCGTCTCTGGCGGCCGGTTCCGGAGCCGGTGCATCTTCTGGTGAAAGTGGAGACCCACAATCACCCCACCGGCATCTCCCCGCATCCCGGTGCCGGGACGGGGGCCGGCGGTGAAATTCGGGACGAGGCGGCCACCGGGCGCGGGGCCCGGCCCAAGGCCGGTTTGTGCGGATTCAGCGTGTCGCACCTGCGCATTCCCGGCTACGAACAGCCTTGGGAATTTGAAGACCACCGGCCGGACCGTCTGGCGAGCCCGCTGGCGATCATGCTCGAAGGGCCCATTGGCGCGGCGGCGTACAACAACGAATTCGGCCGGCCCAATCTGGCCGGGTATTTCCGGACGTTTGAGATCAAGTCCGGCGAAGAACGATACGGCTATCACAAGCCGATCATGATTGCCGGCGGTTTGGGCAATGTGCGTCCCGCACACGTACAAAAACAGGGCGTACCCATCGGCGCTGCTCTGGCCGTGCTGGGTGGACCGGCCCTGCGCATCGGCCTGGGCGGCGGCGCGGCGTCCAGCCTGGCGACGGGTGTCAGTACCGCCGAGCTGGATTTTGCCTCGGTCCAGCGCGCCAACCCCGAGCTGCAGCGCCGTTGTCAGGAAGTGATTGACGCGTGCTGGGCGCTGGGCGAAAAAAATCCCATTCTTTCCATTCACGACGTCGGTGCCGGCGGTCTGGCCAATGCACTGCCGGAACTGGTGCACGCCGACGGGCGCGGCGGACATTTTCATCTGCGGGACATCGAATCGGCCGATCCCTCGTTGTCGCCGATGGAAATCTGGTGCAACGAGGCACAGGAACGTTATGTGCTGGCGGTGCAGCCCGAACGTCTGGCGGAACTGCAAAGCATGGCCCGACGCGAGCGCTGTCCGCTGGCCGTGGTGGGCACGGCGCTGGCCGAGCCGCGACTGATCGTGGAAGACGCACTCGAAAAGACCCGGGCGGTGGACCTGCCCATGGCGGTGCTGCTGGGTCCGCAACCCCGTCTGCAGCGGGAAACCCGCCGTTCAGCACGGCGGTTTCCGGAATTCGACCATCGGGGCATTGATCTGACCGACGTGGTGCAGCGCGTGCTGCGTTTTCCGGCGGTGGCCGCCAAAACCTTCCTGATCACCATTGGCGATCGCACCGTGGGAGGGCTTACCGTGCGCGACCAGATGGTGGGGCCCTGGCAGGTGCCGGTGGCGGATTGTGCCGTGACCGCGAGCGGTTTTTCCGGCGTGAACGGCGAGGCACTGGCCCTGGGCGAGCGTACGCC
>JAKEEJ010000006.1 GCA_022616655.1 Nevskiales bacterium
CGTCCGCAATCTCGGGGGTTCGCCTCGCGTCGCATTCGTAGAAGCGGGCGCGACACCCGGCCAGATTTTTCAGGTCCCGGTCACTGAGATCGCGCAGCAGGGCTTTTGACTTGCGGAGAATCAGATTTCTGGTGTCGCGATATTCCGGCGTCTGCTTCCGTCGCGCGTTGATCTTTTTCTGGGATGCGGCGCTGACCGCCTGGTTGGGGGGGAAGGTATAGACCGAAAAAAATCCGGGCGAATGACCCGTCAGACGGTTGGTGGCCACCATCCGGATCCAGCGATCCACGGCATCTTCGCGACCCGTCGCACGGCGCTCGTGCAGGTAGTTTCGCAGCGAAACGATCTCGGCCTCCGTGCGGGGGTGGTAGAACATGGACAGGTCCCGATCGGCTTGAACCCGGCTCTGGTATTCGATGGCATTGAGGCGTTCCCGTATCGCCGTCAGGGGCGGTGGAGTCAGTCTGGGTTCCAGCAGAATGCGAGACAGGGGATTGATGTCGTTGGAAATTACCCGCCGCCCCAGCAGCGCCGCTTCAAGAGCCGTGGTGCCTCTCCCGCCGAAGGGATCGTAGACTGGGTCGCCCGGTCGGGTCAGCTTCTCAATGAAGTACCGCGGCAACTGGGGCTTGAAGCAGGCACGATACGAGATTTCATGCAGCGCATGCGCCTGCCGCTGGCTGGCGGTCCAGAGTTCACCCCGCCGCCGGGGAACCGCGGTGGTTGCGCCTGATTCCATCAATGAATTCTTATCGGATTCCGGAAAGCGACAGGTGCAGTGGAGGCCCGAGCCCCGCACTTTTAAGGCCGGATCCAGGTGTTGCACTCAAAATTCCGTGCGGAATGACCAGATCCAACTGTCCTGCTGTACGTCGTCATTTGCAAAGTAGTGCGTATAAAGAAGACCGGTTGAGAACTGCTCGAAAAAATTCAGGATGGGGCCGATGTTCCAACTGCCGGCGCCGGCCTCGCTGGTAAAGTCACGCGATACCAGAACATCCGATTCTCCGCGCAAGGTCATATTGGCGCCGGTCTGCAAAGTCAGATCGGCATGCGGGAAAACGTCCTTGTAGGCAGGGCTGAAGAGGAACCGGATGGCGGCTGCGTCCCGGTGCGTGTCGGGGTCGAGCGAGCCCGGGTTCAGACTGACATTCACGCGCTGATGCCAGGCGATTTCGGCGAGGAACGTGGCTTCATCCCAGGCGGGTATGGAGGGGATTTTTGAATACACCGAGCCTTGTACGTATACGGCATCGCCAAGGGCATGCAGTGGTTGCCCGGTGGACACGGGCAGCGGGGTGATGTTAATGGAGCCGGCAAGCGGAACGCCCTGACGGTACGAACATTCTCCTTTGAAGTTGGTGGGCACAGAAAGAATTTCGTACGTTTTTGTGTTGAAGCTAAGGCCGTACAGTCTGGCGTCCTGTGTGTAAACGTTGGAATAAACGCCGGCAGGGCCTGTAAAGTTGAAGTAAAAATTGCTGTTGCGCGGGTGATAGTGAAGAAAATACAGCGCTATCCCGGCCGGCCTTTCCTGACCCTGTGCGGTCTGATTTTGTCGTGGTCGCCCGTCCTGAGCGCCCGGCCCCCTGCCCTGTTCAGACTTGCCTTGGGTTCCTTGAACACTCCAGGTCAGCTTCAGTCCCCATTGCCCAGAATCCGGTGGCTCGACATCCCCCTGGTGATCGAAGACGATGCCGCCGACGGTCAAGTCGTTGTTGCCGCTGAGGGGTTCGTCAACCTGAGTCGGCTCCCATTCAAACTGATAATAGCCGGCCAGCCGCAAGCTCCAGGGCAGATAGAATTCCACGGTTGCCTCTTCCACCGGCAATGCGAATTCCTTGGTCTTGGTGAAATCCACTGTCGCTTCGCCGGCCTCGGCCAGGCCCTTGAGGCTCGTAAGCCCCCCGCGATTTTTGGCGTCAATGGTCGTGACCGCGGAATAAATTCCGTGGCTGCGGAAAAACACGCCTTCGCCCCACTCCAGCGCCGACTGACCGTAGGTAACGGTGGCGGGTACAGCGCCCAGTGCAAACTGGCCCATCGCGTAGGCATTCCGCAGCCCCGTCTCGTTCGAGTCAATGCTGTTTTTGAAATAGGAGGTTGCCTTGTAGGCGGCTTTCCCGCCCGCGACAGCGCCAAAATTCCGGTAGTGCGCCTGGAATTCGGAGTCCAGGGAAAAGGTATTGCCGATGGTTCCAAGATCGGTGCTTTCGGCGCTCGTGGTGCCGGTGTACTTGAGCACGGAGTCCCATTCCAGCTTCAGCTCGGAGTCGGTTTCAATCGGAAATGCGTGCAACGGAAATGAGGCGACAGACAGGCCGGCCGCGCCGGCCAGCAGACGCAGGGCCATCCCGCCATGGCACGAAATCCTGCCGCCATGACCACGTTTTTTCATTGGGCTTTTCGTTCAGGGGAAAGACGCGTTGCAGGAACGCCGTACACAATGCACATGGGGTCGGGTTTTTGCCCTTGTGTAGTGCGGGATGATACCTCACCCGCGGAACGGTGGCGGTACTGACTACGGCGGAGTATACAGAGCGGCATGGATCAGGGGCAGTACGTCTTCCCAGACGAGAGCGGATTGCGCCAGATCGTCATCGGTCAGCCAGAATGCCGCGTAGTCGTGCGTGTGATTGATCCAAGGAATCGCGCCGAATGCTCCGGCCACACTCAATTGTATCGGCGTGCCGTTGACGTCGTTCTCGTCAATCCACCAGGTCAGACCATAGCCGATCTCCGCTTTGTCAGAATCGCTATCGAATGGCAGTCCTGCGCAGCTGTCTATTTGCATTTCGGCGACCGCCCACTCGCTCAACACGCGCGTGCCACTCCACTCGCCGTCCCGGAGGTACATCTGCACCAGATGAGCGTAGTCTTCAAGCGATGTCGAGAGCCCGCCGCCCACTCGCGGGTTCTCCAGTTCCACGAACGTCGAGTGCGTCATCGCAAGCGGTGTGCCTACCCGTTCCCGCCACAGCGTTTCCCACGACTGGTCGGTGACCACTTCGGCCATGCGTCCCATGATCTGATAGGAGACCGCTGGCGAGTAATCACAGACCGTGCCGGGCGTGTGGGTCATGTCTTCTGGCTGGACATCTTGGGCGATCTTTCTGACGCAGCTGTCGAGCGTTAAAAAAGCGCTTTGCTCCCCCGGCGCAGGAATGCACGAATTTGAAAAAGGCAGGCCGTGCGTCTGCGACAGCAATTGACGCAGAGTAATGGCGCCCGTATGTGATGGAAAATAGGGCAGATAATCGTCAATGCGATCGTCCAGCGCGATCAGCCCTTCGTCCACCAGCGACATCATCACCGTGGCCGAGGTCAGCTTGGTGGCCGACGCAATCAGGCTCTCGGCGTCAAGCTCGCGGCCGACGGCCTGTTGGTAAAGCGTACCGCACCGGTCCACCACCACCAGCCCGATTCCGGGCAGTTCAGCGGCGTCCACCGCCGCCTGCATGCGGTTCGTCACGGGGGTGAAGTCGCCGCCGATATGGCAACCGGCAGGCGGCCCCGTGGTCACTGTTACGGTTTCGCTATCGCTGCCGCCACAGGCAGCGAGAATCGCTCCGGTCGTCAGGAGGATCAATACAATGCAACGTATGCCGGTTCCCATGGATTCTTCTCCTCAAAGTATCCTGAGTCACGGAACTGAACGCGAGCTGAACCGGACTATCGCCAAATGTTCTTGTGCTACTGGATTGTCTATGGACTGACGTCCGGTTTCACGGATCAACCGCTGCTGTTTCCGGGTGTAAGCCGCGTCTCGCGATCAGCTCGCGAGACGCGGCCGAAGGCCGCGGTTACTGCCCGCCGCGACCGGCTCCTCCCGCCCCCCCCTTCATCTGTTGCATCTTTGCTTTCATCTCTTCGCATGCAGCCGAACTGGGATCGGCACAGGCTGCCTTCATCTCTTCCATACGCTTTTTCATTGCTTCACATTTGGCCGGATCGGCTTCACACATTTTTTTCATGCGTTCTTGCTTGTCGGCCGACGGACCTCCGCCTTCTTGTGCGTGTGCGGGCAGTGCCGCAAACAGGCCGATGGCGAACAAAGCGGTCAATACACAACGTGGGGTTTGCATGTAAGGAATCTCCTCAAAGTGTGGATAAACGACTACGGAATAACAGCAACTGCATAATAACGTAACGGTCATGGCCTAACGGGGTTGACAGGCACTGGTTATGTGC
>JAKEEJ010000007.1 GCA_022616655.1 Nevskiales bacterium
CGCATGTTCCTGCGGCGCTTGGCCGGGTCGTAGCCCATGTGCTACTTATTGTATATGCATTTAAGTGCGGGGCTCAACAACGTATACGGAGTCCTCCCGCAAGCGCGCGGGAGAAACCGGTCCGAGTCATTCTATTCGCGCCATAAGTAACGTTCGCCCCGTAAAAAAGGCTGTTGAGGGATTGAAGCCCGCTGAACTCAGGGAATTCCGGCGCTGGTTCGCCGAGTTTGATTCGGCGGCATGGGAAGCCAAGATTGAAGCCGATATTGCCGCTCAAACTTCCTGTGGCCGGATCAATAATGGGCGCATGCCCGCGCGTCTTTATATTGACAGTGCCTGTCACGCCCTCGCGGCGGGCGGAATCATTGCCTATCCCACCGAAGGCGTGTGGGGTCTGGGCTGCGATCCGCTGAATCGTCATGCCTGTGCACGTCTGCTGGAACTGAAAAAACGCGACGGGCGCAAGGGGCTGATTCTGATCGCCGCCGACCTCGCGCAGCTCCGGCCGTTCATGGACGAGAGCGTAATGACGGCGTTCCCGCAGCTGCTTGATTCGAAGTCCGGAGCGGTGACCTGGCTGGTGCCGGCGTCGCTGCGGGTGCCGAGGCAGGTTTCCGGGGAACATGACACGGTGGCGGTGCGCGTGACGGCACATCCGGTGGCATCGGCGCTGTGTCGCGCTTATGGTGGACCGGTGGTGTCCACCAGCGCGAACGTTGCCGGACGTCCACCGGCCCGCACGGTTCTGCAGGTGCGGCGGATGTTTGGCCCTGCACTGGCGGCGGTACTGCCGGGCGAGCTGGGAGGTGCCGGCGGACCCAGTACCATCCGGGATCTGAAAACCGGCACGGTGATACGCCCATGACAAAACCGGATCTGAACGCCGTCGAAAATTACCTGCGCCGCCTGCAGTCGGAGCTCTGTTCGGCCTTTGAAGCCGAGGACGGCCGGGCGCGTTTTCGCATGGATCCGTGGCAGCGCCCGGACGGCGGGGGCGGAGAATCGTGCCTGCTGGAAGACGGCGCGGTATTCGAGCGCGCCGGCGTCGGATTCTCGCACGTGCACGGCGACCGGCTGCCGCCCTCGGCCAGCCGCCTGCGGCCCGAACTGGCGGGCCGGAACTGGCGGGCGTTGGGCGTTTCGGTGGTGGTGCACCCGCGCAATCCTTATGTGCCGATTTCGCACTGCAACGTGCGGTTTTTCATTGCCGAATCGCCAGGTCAGGAACCGGCGTGGTGGTTTGGCGGCGGGTTCGATCTCACGCCCTGTTACGGCTTCGACGACGACGCGCGCCACTGGCACCGCACGGCGCGCGCGGCCTGCGCGCCGTTCGGCGCGCACGTGTATCCGCGGCTCAAGCGCGGCTGCGACGAGTACTTCTACCTGCCGCACCGGCGGGAAGCGCGCGGCATCGGCGGACTTTTTTTCGACGACTGGAATGCCGACGGTTTCGAGAAGAGTTTCGCCCTGATGAAAAGCGTGGGCGACCACTATCTGCCCGCTTACCGGCCGCTCGTGCAGAAGCGCAAAGCCACGCCGCACGGGGAACGCGAGCGGCAATTCCAGCTGTACCGCCGCGGGCGCTACGTGGAATTCAATCTCGTGTACGACCGCGGCACCTTGTTCGGCCTGCAATCCGGCGGGCGTACTGAATCCATCCTGATGTCCCTGCCGCCGCTGGCGGCCTGGCGCTACGACTGGCGCCCCGCGCCCGGCACGCCCGAAGCCGAACTGACCGACCGCTATCTTCAACCGCAGGACTGGGCCTGACGTGTCGCGGTCCCCGGCTGCATCCGGCCACGCCTCATTCTGTTACAGGCTCTAAACCGCCCGCGAGACTGGCGAGGGAATGGCGTAAGCGGCGTCCGGAGTTTCACGGGAATCTCCACGGCCCTCGCTCCTGCGCCCACCTCTTTTCTTGCCCGCCTTCTCTTTTAGTATTTTGAGGCGCTCCGGATCCATCTTTATTTTTGCAGTCGGTAATCCCAGCGCTGTGTTCAGTTCGGGGTAGATGTCCTCATAGATCGGCGCGCTGACCGGGAGTCCCTCGACCAGATGCAGAAAACCGCCGTAGCCCAGCGGCCAGTTGATCCAGGGGATGGCGCCCGTCCCTCCGGGGACGCTGGTCTGCACCGGAGCCCCGGCTTCGTCAACCATGTTGAACCACCACGAGAGCCCGTACCCGTAAGTCGCCATGCTGCCAGCCGGTGTAAACGGAATGCCGTGAAGTTGATCCGCGTACATCTCTCTGACCATTTTTTCAGAGAGCACCCGCCGGCCATTGAACGTGCCCAGGTTCAAATGCATCAGCACCAGATTTTGATAGTCCTGCAGGCCACAAACCGCACCGCCGCCGATACGCGGGTTGGGCGTATCACCGTAGGTGAACGTGCGCATGTCACACGGATCTTTCAGCCGCTTCTTGAACAGCGTGGCCCAGGACTCACCCGTGACCACTTCAGCGATGCGTCCGACGATGTGATAGGAGATCACGGGCTGGTAATGATGCTTGCTGCCCGGCGGATACTCGACGCGGTCATCGTCCCTGGCGATTTCGTTTACCGCTTGTTCCAGAGTGAGGCCGTTGTCTTTTTGCGGCGCGGGAATGGCCTTATGCCGGCCCGGCAGGCCGTGGGTCTGCGACATCAGCTGGCGGAGGGTGATGGCTCCACGGACCGGGCCAAACTGCGGCAGGTACTTCCTGATCGGGTCGTCCAGGGCGATCAATTCATCATCCACCAGGGTCATCAGGCAGGTACACGAGGCCAGTTTGGTGGCCGAGTAGAGCAGGTGAATGGTTTCCGGCGTGTCCGTGCCGAACGCTTTTTTGTAAAACACCCTGTCTTTCGTGAAGAGAACCAGCCCCGCGCCTACCGTTTTGCCGGTATCGACCGCCTGCTGAATCCGCTTATCAATGAAGCCGAGGTCCAGAGTGGAGGGGTCGATTTTCGGGCTCGCCTTCGCGGCGGCCAGACCGCTTCCGCTGAACCCCATCCCTCCGAATGCCAGCCCGGCCGTTGCTCCGGCAAACATCGTCATCGCCTCGCGGCGGTTCATCGGCCCGGGACTGTGGGTGAATGGGAGTTTCCAGTTCATGCTTTTCTCCTCGTCGTTTTCTTCACGGCCGGACCGCCCAGCAGAAACACAACGTCCGGCCCGCGTGTTCCACCGCATTATTGCATGGCGTTCCTCACGCCGTGCTTCACGAGCGCGGCGCGAGGAAGATTTATCGTCAACCGATCCCCTCGCAGCCACGCGCAGAGGTTGACCCGCAATGGGTGTCTAAGTTCCGGCCGTCGGGCGGATGGCCACTGCACTATTGACGGACCCTACCG
>JAKEEJ010000008.1 GCA_022616655.1 Nevskiales bacterium
AGCCTCCTTCAGGTCCAGTTCCGGCCAGAGCTGTCCCTGGCAGGTCGGAAGATCTGGACAGGCCAGCGCGGCGTAATTGCTGCTGGTCCAGCCGCCGAGAGAAATTTGGACTGCAAGCAATGCAAGCGCCACGCTCGCCAATACGCGGAGGCCAGCCGGTCTGGCGTTTTTTCCCCCTCTCCCCTCTTGAGGGAAGAGGGTTGGGGTGAGGGGAGCTTTTGCGCACGCCGGATCACCCCTCACCCCAACCCTCTCCCCACATTCGTGGGGAGAGGGAGAATGCATTGAAAGCCGCAGCCAGCACAATAAGGCCAGCGTCGCCAGACCCCCCAGCAGATGCGCCGTCACCACCAGCGGCTTGAGCAGCAGGGTCACGGTCCACATGCCCAGCAGCCCCTGAAAAATCACGAATGCGCCCAGCACCCAGGGCAGCGTACGCGGCATTGCTTCACTTTTACTGAAACGGCTGATGAACGCCATCAACACAATCAGCGCGCCCAGGCCGCCGGCCAGGTAACGATGCGCCATTTCCTTCCAGGCCTTGACGTGCTCCAGCGGCCGGTCCGAGGGTCCCGATTGCACGGCGTCCGGAACCACCAGCCGTCCGTAACAGCCGGGCCAGTCGGGACAACCAAGACCGGCATCGGACAGACGCACGTACCCGCCCATCACCACCACGCCGAAACACAGTAGAAGTGCAGCGGTCGCGAGCCCACGGAAAAACTTCATGGATGAGCGATGGGAAAAAGCCCGCGAAGGAATTCTATCCAAGCCGGGAGAAGCGCAAGAGCTTCTTCAAGTCTGCATGCACACCCTTGGGCTGCGCGTCCCCGTGATAGACCATCAGCCAGTGGCCCAGTGGGTCCAACAGGTAGATCGCAGAGGAATCGGCAGGAGCCCCAGCTTGAAAAAAATCTGCGGCGCGGGGTCCGGGCTCACCGGCTTCGGCTGCAAATAAAAGGTCGGGATGCTCTGCCGCCAGTTGCCGGTGCGCCACGGCAAGCACGGCGGGATCCCGCGCCAGGTACAGCCGCTGTACCCGGCGGCGGTTCTGACCCAGGGCCAGCCGCACCTGACGGGTGAGACGTACGCGCGCGACACACGCGTCCTCACAGACCTCCGCGCCCAGGTGCACCAGGGTCCATTTTCCTTTCAATTCCGTGAACGGGGTCTGCTGCACGTCCACCAGTTTCAATTCCGGAAAGGGTCGGGCGGGCGAGATCAGCGTGCCGTAATTACTGTGTTCCTGCGGTTGCCAGTCCGGATACACGAAAAACAGCAGCCCGGCCGCCGCCAGCGGCGCCGCAAACAGTACGGCCAGCAGTATCAATTTAGTTCTGGGATTGATCACGGCGTTTCCAATTTAAAGAGGCAAAAAGAATAACAGCCGTGACGGCCAGGGCATACCAGGTCACCGCATAGCCAAAATGACGCTCCGGCGGCAAGCCACCGGCACTCCACTCACGTACAAACCCATCCGGTTCCCGCGCGTCCAGCAACAACAGCCCCGGCAATACGGATTCACCCATCAGACATTGAATCTGTTCCTGGCGTGGATAGACCACGACCACCGGAAAACTCTGCGTGTTCCGGCAGTCGTCTTCGCCCACCCGGATGGCGGGCTCCGGCAGTGAACGCCACCAACCCACGATACGAACCTCGCCTTCGGGCACAGGAGGTTGTGGGAGCCTCTTCAGATTCTGAGGCTGGGCCATCCAGCCCCGGTTGACCAGCAGCAACGCACCGTCCCTGAGGCGCAGCGGCGTCCAGACGTGGAAGCCGGGCCGGCCCTCGCGGGACTGACCGTCCTGCAGCAATTGTCGATCCGTCCAATACACCCCGGTGGCGCTGGCACGCAACAACTGCAGTTGCTGAACAGCCAGGGTGTTGCGGGTCAGGGTGACTCCAGCACCCCCGTCGGCCTGAAACTGCGCCAGCCATTCCTGCCGGTTCACGCCCTTGCCCCACTGCCAATGGCCCAGCGTGGCGAACAGGGCCACGCCGGCGACGGTCAGCCCCCAGGCCCAGACGGGCGCGCGGAACCGCTTCAGCATCCGGCGGAGTCGGCGGTTATCATCACGGCCATGCTGTGGGCCAAAATCATTGTCGTGCTGCTGTTGCTGGCCATTGTCACGACGTTGTTTTCAGGATTCTTCTTTCTGGTAAACGACGACAGCGGACGACGGCGCCTGCTCACCGCGCTCAAGCTGCGGGTGGCCCTGTCCATCACCCTGATCGTGTTTCTGGCCGTGGCGTACTTCAACGGCTGGATTCTGCCGCACGGCCTTCGGCCCCCTTCCTGACCCTCCCCAGCAAGCGGGGGAGGGAAGGGGTAGGGACATTGTCAGAGCACGTAGACGAAAGTGAACAGGCCAATCCACACCACGTCCACAAAGTGCCAGTACCAGGCCACGCCCTCGAAGCCGAAGTGATAATCCGGCTTGAAGTGCCCGGCCATCAGTCGCAGCGTGATGACGAACAGCATCAGAGTGCCGAGCGTCACGTGCAGGCCGTGAAAGCCGGTCAGCATGAAGAAGGTGCTGCCGTAAATGCCGGAGCCGAGCGTGAGGTTCAAATGTTGGTACGCCTCGATGTATTCTCCGACCTGGAAATACAGAAAGGTCGCGCCCAATACCACCGTGCCCCACATCCAGGCGATGCACAGGTTTCGCCGATTCTCTTTAAGAGCATGGTGCGCCCAGGTCACGGTGAAGCTGGAGGTCACCAGCAGGACCGTGTTCAGGAACGGCACGCCCCATTCGGGAATGGTTTCAAAGTCACCGCCGATGTTGGCCGGCCCGTTGGACGGCCATTCATTCTCAAAACCGCTCCACAGGAACAGGGAGGTGGCGGATTTGGCGCCCTCGCCGCTCAACCAGGGCAGGGACAGCTGCCGCGCATAAAACAGCGCTCCAAAAAACGCGCCGAAGAACATCACTTCGGAGAAGATGAACAAGGACATGCCCCAGCGGTACGTACGATCAACCTGCGGGCTGTAGACTCCACTCTCGCTCTCCAGCGTTACTTTCCGGAACCAGCGGAAGATGATAAACAGCGCCAGTGCAGCGCCCACCAGCACCGGCAGCAGGCCGATGTGTTTTTCTTCCAGGTATCCCCACACTCCCACAATGACGGCGACCAGACTGGCGGTCAGTACAAAGGGATAAGCGCTGGGATCGGGAACGTAGTAGCGACCGCGGTCGGGGCCTGTGTGAGAGGTCATAGAAGTCCTTGTCAGCGTAGCGCCAATTGGGTCACATCAAAAAAAGTATACGAGAGCGTCACGGTGTCCACTTCTGCCGGCAACTCGCGTTCGAGCATAAAACGCACCGGCATGTGCTTCTCCTCAAGCGCCGCGAAAACCTGCTGACGGAAGCAGAAGCATTCGGTCTTTTTCAGGTAGCGGGCTGCATTCCAGGGCGCAATACTCGGCACCGCCTGCGCCATTGCCGCGGCATCGTGCGGGTTCTGCGCCGTGAAATTGACGGTGTACAGTTTGCCCGGATGCACTTCCAGTCGCTGCACGTCCGGAGCAAACGCCCACGGCTGTCCGCCATTGACGGTGGTCAGAAACTCCACGGTGACCGTGCGGGTGTTGTCCGGTTGCTCCGCCACGTCCGCCGCCACCGACATGCCGGAACTGCGGCCATTGAAACCCGTCCAGTTGCACAGTACGTCGTACAGCGGGACCAGGGCAAAACCGAAACCGAACATGCCTGCCGCCACGACGCACAATCGCCAGAATTGGCTGCCCTTTCTATCCTCGGCAGCCGAAGGCTGCCGGCAACCGTCCCTCTCCTGCGCAGCGGGAGGGGGGGGGACCGTCCGCGGAGCGGACGGTGGAGTGAGGGCTTCCTTCACCGGTAGGCCTGTATCCAGAAAAACGCCGCCAGAAATCCCACCGCCAGCAGTGCGTGAACCCAGGCCAGCCGGACGCTGCGTCGGGTCCGTGCCACGTGCGACACGGCGTGCTCAGGCGTGTTGTTTGACATGGGTCAGCGGGTCCACGTCGTCGTGGGTGGCCGTGACTTCGGTCTCGGGCACGCGCGGTGGAATTTCAAAGGTGTGGTACGGGGGGGGCGACGGCACGGTCCATTCCAGGCCGTGCGCACCCTCCCAGACGCGGGCCGGAACTCTCGGCCGACCCTGGCGGAACCAGACGCAGCGCGCGAAGTTGTAGAGCATGAGGAACTGTGCCACGAAGAATCCGAAGGCACCGACCGAGGACCAGACGTTGAAGTCCGTAAACGCAATGGCGTAGTCCGGGACGCGGCGCTGCATGCCGGCCAGGCCGGCGAAGTGCTGCGGGAAGAAGGTCAGGTTGATGAAGACGGCCGACAACCAGAAGTGCAGCTGGCCGAGTGTTTCGTTGTACCTCACGCCGGTCCACTTCGGAATCCAGTAGTACACCGCGGCGATGATCGCGAACACCGCGCCGGGCACCAGCACGTAGTGGAAGTGCGCGACCACAAAATAGGTGTCGTGATACTGGAAATCGGCCGGTGCGATGGCGAGCATCAGACCGGAGAAACCGCCGATGGTGAACAGGAATACAAACGCCAGGGCGAACAGCATGGGCGTTTCGAAGGTGAGCGAGCCGCGCCACAGCGTGGCGACCCAGTTGAACACTTTCACGCCGGTGGGCACCGCAATCAGCATGGTGGCAAACATGAAGAACAGCTCGCCGGCCAGCGGCATGCCGACCGTGAACATGTGATGCGCCCAGACGATGAAGCTCAGGAAGGCGATGGAGGCCACCGCATACACCATGGAGTCGTAGCCGAACAGCGGTTTGCGCGCGAAGGTCGGCAGGATGGTGGACACCACCCCGAAGGCGGGCAGGATCAGGATGTACACCTCCGGATGGCCGAAGAACCAGAACACGTGCTGGAACAGCACCGGATCGCCGCCGCCCGCCGCCGAAAAGAAGCGGGTACCGAAGTACTTGTCGGTCAGCAGCATGGTCACCGCGCCGGCCAGTACCGGCATGGTGGCAATCAGCAGATACGCGGTGACCAGCCACGTCCAGGCAAACAGCGGCATCTTGAGCAGCGTCATGCCCGGTGCGCGCATGTTGAGAATGGTGACCGCAACGTTGATCGCGCCGGTAATGGATGAAATGCCCATCAGGTGTACGGCGAAAATCAGGAACGGAAACGCGTTGCCGGTCTGGAGCACCAGCGGCGGGTACATCGTCCAGCCGCCGGCCGGCCCGCCGCCCGGCAGGAACAGCGTGGACAGCAGCAAGGTGAACGCGAACGGCAGAATCCAGAATCCCCAGTTGTTGACGCGCGGCAACGCCAGATCGGAGCAGCCGATCATCATCGGCACCATCCAGTTGGCCAGACCGACGAAGGCCGGCATGACGCCGCCGAAAATCATCACGAGCGCGTGCAGCGTCGTCATCTGATTGAAAAATTCCGGATTCACGTACTGCAAGCCCGGCCCCCACAATTCGGCGCGGATGACCAGTGACATGAGGCCGCCGACCATGAACATGAAGACGCTGAAGAGCAGGTACAGCGTGCCCAGGTCCTTGTGGTTGGTGGTCGTGATCCAGCGCATCAGGTACGGCACAACCCCGTCTTTGAGTTGTACCGGTCCGTGATGATCGTGGCGGTGCGCATCCTGCGTCATAAGAGCCTCAAAGAATTATTTGCGTGCGGCGGCGACCGCTGCCGGTTGAACGATGCCGGCGTCGTGGCCCCAGGCGTTGCGTTCATACGTGAGTGCGGCAGCAATGTCGGCGTCCGACAGATGGGCAAACGGTGGCATCAGATTTTTGCCCTTGAGCGTGTGACGGATATGCGCCTCGGCCGGACCGTTCACGATTTTGCTGCCGACCAGTGCGGGAAAGGTGGGCGGCAGGCCCTGACCGGTCGCCTGGTGACAGGCCCCGCACAGGGTGTTGTAAACATTCTCACCCTGCTTCATCAGCTCGTCCTTTGAAAGATCGGCGGGTTTGACCGCGGGGACGGCGACCGACGGTACCGGCTTTTCTTTCGGTGCCGCAGAAACCGGATCGGCGGCGGCCACTTGCGTCCCCGCTGCGGAGCCGCGACCTACGGGGAGATCCTGTCCGGTCTTTTTCGCCGCGAGCCACTTCTCGAAAACGTCCGGCTCTACCGCCTCGACGACAATGGGCATGAAGCCATGATCACGACCGCACAGCTCGGCACAGACGCCGCGGTAGAGGCCGGGCCGCTCAATCCGCGTCCAGAGCTCGTTGATGAATCCGGGCACGGCGTCTTTCTTCACGGCCAGGTCCGGAACCCACCAGGCGTGGATCACGTCGTTGGCCGTCAGCAGGAAACGGATTTTCTTGCCCACCGGCAGCACCAGCCGGTGATCCACTTCCAGCAGGTAGTTGGGCACGGAGCGGGGATCAATCCCTGAATTCAATTGCCGTGCGCGGTTGGAATCGGCGTGCAGGGTCGAGAAAAAATTGACGCCCTGGTCCACGTAATCGTAGTGCCATTTCCACTGGTAGCCGGTGATCTTGACCGACAGTTCCGAGTTACGGGCGTCTTCCATCTTGATCAGGGTGCCGGCCGCCGGAATGGCCATGATCACCAGAATGACGAAGGGAATGATGGTCCAGATGATTTCCACCGTGGTGCTTTCATGGAAGTGGGCCGGCCTGGGATGTCGCGAACGGCGGTGCGCAAACACCGAATAGAACATGAAGCCGAACACGACCACGCCAATCGCCACGCACACCCAGAAAATCAGCATGTGCCGGGCAAACACCTCGCGGCTGATGTCGGTTACGCCGACCGGCATGTTCCAGTGGCCCGGATCGTACGCGGCGCCCAATGCGGCGCCGGAAAATATCAGCCCGATCCCGCACACCCACCGTGATCCCTGTTTCCACTTCACCATTCATCCGTCTCCCGAATGATCCACGACGCTGGCAGCGTGCAGACCGGTTCCCGGTCCGCCTTTCTACCCGACGAGGTGTGTGACCCATCGGACGGTAAGGCACAGGCGCAAGCACCCGGCCGTGCCGGAATATTGACACACCGGCACCCCGGTTCCCGCCGTAACGCAGGGGAATTTCCCGCGCTGATTGTAGTGCATGCTCTTGTACGTTCGCTACGGGCGCACGGTCACGCGGTGCATCAATTTGCGCAGGGCATCCCAGACGGCGGTGGGCTCGGAGACCGTTTCCGCACCGGAAGGCACCACCCCCCAGCACGGCGCCGGGATCCGCTGACGCAGTACGGCGAGATTCTCCGCCAGCAACGGCATTTCCGGCGAGAGCGCATTCGCCATCCAGCCCGCCAGTCGCGCCCGGCGCGTCACGGACTCCGTACTCAGCAGCGCATGGTTCAGACACCCCAACCGCATCCCGACCACGACCAGGACCGGCCAGCCCTGCTGCGCCACCCAGCCGGCAACGGTTTCATGGCGACCCAGCGGCACCATCCAGCCCCCCGCCCCCTCCACAATGACCAGCCCGTAATCGTGAGCAAGCCCGGCATGGATCCGGTTGAGTTCAATCAGGCGGATGTTGCAACGGTCTACCTGTGCTGCAAGATGCGGTGCCACGGCCGGTTCAAACGCATAGGGATTGATCCGCTCATACGGCTCGTTCGTCCCGGCTGCGCGCTGCAACGCCAGGGCATCGGCGTGGCGCAGACCGTCGGGCGTACGCTCACAACCGGTGGCCACCGGTTTCCAGCCGCAGACCCGGATTCCCTGCTGACGCGCGAGGCGGATCAGGGCACAGGCCACCGTGGTTTTGCCGACCCCGGTGTCGGTGCCAGTGATAAAAAGCGTTGTGGCGCTCATGCCGCGCGGTTCCGACGCCGGTAAATGCCCCAGACGCTGACCAGTGCCCAGGCGCCTTCCAGCAGCAAAAACCCCCACTGCGCTTCCAGCCAGGCAATGACCGCAAGCGCTGACGAACCCACGAAATTGCTCCACAGATAGGCCGGATCGTGTGCCGTCCAGCGGCCGTTCATCTGCAGTGCAAAAGCAAACAAAATCAGCACCGCGCCGCTCAGCGAAACAAGCTGGATCAGGTTCATGCGGCGACGTCCAGGTGCGCGAGCCGTTTGAGGCCGGCGGCCAGCGCCTCCAGCAGACCGTCCACCTGGGATCCGGTGTGTGCAGCCGACAGCGTGATGCGCAACCGCGAGGTACCGGGCGGCACCGTCGGCGGGCGGATGGCCGCCACCCACCAGCCGCGTTCAAACAGATCGGCGGACAACGCCAACACCTTGTCCTCTCTACCCAGGATCAACGGCTGGATGGGCGTCGGGACCTGAGGCGCGTCCACATCAATTCCAAGCTGGGCGGCACCGGTGCGGAAACGTTCGACATTTTTCAAGAGCACATGCCGGCGCTCCGGCTCGGACCGAACAATCCGCAGCGACTCGTGCGCGGCGGCGGCCAGCGCCGGCGGCGGTGCGGTCGAAAACACCCAGGTCCGGGCGCGTTGAATCAGATATTCGATGAGGGTCTCCGAACCGGCGACAAAGGCGCCGGCCACGCCCAGCGCCTTGCCGAGCGTGGCCATGTAAATGTCGGGAGTCGAGGGACGGGAGTCGGGGGACGGGGGAAAATACTCCAGCGCTCCGCGTCCGGTCTTGCCGAGAACGGCGAATCCGTGCGCATCGTCTACAAGCAAGGTCGCACCGTACTGTGAGCAGAGTGTGATCAACTCCGGCAATGGCGCCAGATCCCCGTCCATGCTGAAGACCGCATCGGTCGCAACCAGGGTCTGCTGTTCCGACCCCCGACTCCCGACTCCCGGCCCCTGCGCGTCGCGCAGGGCGCGCTCGAAGCCGGCAACATCCCGATGCGCGACGCGCACATATTTCGCTCCACTCAAGCGACCGCCATCAATCAGCGAGGCGTGGTTCAGTTCGTCGGCGATCAGGGTATCGGATTTCCCGAGCAGTGCACGCAGCACTCCGAGATTGGCCGCCCAGCCGGAAGAAAACAGCAGCGCGCGCGGGCGCCGCACGAACTCCGCCAGTGCTTCCTCAAGCTTACGGTGTTCGGTGTTATACCCCGACACCAGTGCCGCCGCGCCACCGCCGACCCCCGACTCCACCAGAGCCCGCCGCGCGGCGCGTGCCAGGCGCGAGTCCCCGGCCAGACCCAGATAGTCGTTGGAACAGAAGTTGATGCAGCGCCGCCCGTCCACCTCCATCTCCACTCCGTGGCGGCCCCGCACCGTCCGGCGTACGCGGTAGAGATTGGCGGCCCGCAGTTGCGTCAGCTCCGCACGCAGCCCCTCTTCAAAAACATTCACACACAGGCCGTTATCTGAGATTCCGCGGCAACCCGAACCTCCGGCTTGAGTCCGAGCCGCGCGAACAGCGCCCGGTCCTTTTCGTTCTGCGGATTGCCGGTGGTGAGCAGTTTTTCGCCGTAAAAGATGGAGTTGGCGCCGGCGAAGAAACACAACGCCTGTAACTCGTCGCTCATCTCACTGCGGCCGGCGGACAGGCGCACGTACGACCGCGGCATCAGAAGGCGGGCCACCGCCAGCGTGCGCACGAATTCGAGCGGGTCGAGCGCGGGCAAGCCCTTGAGCGGCGTGCCATCCACCTGCACGAGGTTGTTCACCGGCACCGACTCGGGGTGCTCCGGCAGATTGGCCAGGGTGCGCAGCAATTCCGCACGATCCCCGCGCGACTCCCCCATGCCGACGATGCCGCCGCAGCACACTTTGATGCCGGCCTGGCGTACATGATTCAGGGTGTCGAGCCGGTCGCGGTAGCGGTGGGTGGTGATGATTTCCGGGTAATACGCCTCGGAGGTATCGAGATTGTGGTTGTAATAGTCGAGTCCGGCCTGTGCCAGACGCTGCGCCTGATGTGCCTGCAGCATCCCGGCCGTGACGCAGGTTTCCAGTCCCAGGGCGCGCACCTCCCGCACCATCTCAACCACGTGATCCAGATCGCGGTCCCGGGGCGCACGCCAGGCCGCTCCCATGCAGAAACGCGTGGCACCGTTGTCGCGTGCCGCGGCTGCCGCCCGCTTGACCGAGGCCACGTCCATCAGCGGTTCGGCCTTCAAGCCCGTGTGATAACGGGCACTTTGCGGACAATAAGCGCAATCTTCCGGACAGGCGCCGGTCTTGACGGAGATCAGAGTGGAGAGCTGCACCGCCTCCGGCGCAAAATACCGGCGGTGGACGGCCTGTGCCCGAAACAGAAGCTCGTTAAAGGACAGTGCAAACAGCGCCAGTACTTCCTCCCGGCGCCAGTCGTGGCGAAGATCGGCAGCAACGTGCATGACAACTTCCTGGGTGGGCGCTCGTGAGAGGGTCGGAGTCTTCATGAGGGCAGAACGAATGTCAACTTATACGGAACCGATGGGTTGACATGTTTTTGAAGCCGCTTTTCCGCCTGCTGGCGCCGGAGCGCTGCCACTGGTGCAGAACTCCGTTGCACGGCCGGCCGGTGTGTGCCGCCTGCGAGGCCTCGCTACCCTGGAATACCTCCGCGTGCCGCGCCTGCGCACAGCCGCTGATTTCCGTAGCCGGAACAACGGTGGCCGTGTGCACGAACTGCCTGAATCACGCGCCGCCGCAGGATCGCAGCTGGACGGCGTTCCGATATGAAGCCCCAGTGACGCAGCAGATTCTGAATCTCAAATTCCACGGCCGGCTTGCGCCGGCGCACGTGCTTGGAACGCTAATGGCATCGAAGCTGGCGACCCGCCCGCAACCGCTGCCGGAGCTGCTGATCCCGGTACCGCTGCATTCCGCACGCCTGCGCCGGCGCGGCTACAACCAGGCGATGGAGATCGCCCGCGCCCTGTCACGCCGGCTGTCCATTCCCATGCCGGCAGGCACCGCAGAACGAATACGGCCGACCCGGGAACAGACCGAACTGTCGGCCGTGGATCGGCGACACAACGTCAAAGGCGCGTTTACCGTGAATCCGATCGCACGCGGCCGGCACATCGCGTTGTTAGACGATGTCATCACCACCGGCGCGACCCTGGCCGAACTGGCGCGCGCAGCCCGCAAGGCCGGCGCCGTGCACATCGAAGCCTGGGCGGTCGCGCGCGCTTAAAAACCTGTTATGGCCACTG
>JAKEEJ010000009.1 GCA_022616655.1 Nevskiales bacterium
AAGGGCCGACCTGCGTGAGATAACCAAAGTGACGGTCGTGCACGGCGGCCAGTTGTCCGGGATCCAGCCGGTCCACGAAGTGAATCGCGGTATCGAGCAGACTGTCGTCGCCGGGTGCAAAGGCCCAGGCGATGTTCTGCGGGTCGGTCAGCGCAAACGCCACGCGCAGCTGGGGTTGATAGCGGCGGTTGATGGCCACGACATCCGAAGACGCGATGGTGTAGTCGGCTTCCTCGTTGGCCACGCGGAACAGCAATTGTTCGGCACCGAATTGTTCGGTTTCGCTCCAATGCAGTTGCGGGTGGGTCCGGGCCAGTGCCTTCAGCGCTTCGGCCTCGGCGCTGCCCGTTTGTACCACCAACGTTCCTTCCAGTTCGTCGAAGGACTTGGGTTTGGGGCGCCCCGCGCGGTAGACCAGCTGGAGTTCGGTGCTGCGCAGCGGCGGGGTGAACCGTACCTGTTTTTCACGATCGGGGGTAATGCCGAGCCCGGCACCCAGGTGTGCTCGGCCGCTTCGTACCAAGTTCAATACTTCGGAAGGACCATCGGCCACCAGAATTTCAATCTCGACGCCAAGGTCATGAGCGAAGTTGCGGGTGAGATCGTATTCAAACCCGGTGGGGCCGGCGACGCCTTCGTAATAGGTGGTAGGACTGTTGAGCGTGGCCACCCTCAGAACCTGCAATGCCTGCACCCGTTCCAGGAGGGGAATCCGGAGCGAACAGGTGGACAGGACGGCGTACAGAACCAGACCGCCCGCCAGCGCCACGCGCAGTGCCGTTGTGCGATTCCAGCGCAAGGGGGGCGGCCAGCGTGGCGTCATCGACGGCGGGAGCCTCCACCAGTGGGACAGCAGCATGTCGGGGTTCATTCTATACGGTGAGGTGAGCAGGAAGCCGTGCGGTGATCTAAAATCGGCGCCGCGCGGAGAGGTGGCAGAGTGGTCGAATGCGGCGGTCTCGAAAGCCGTTGACCCGCAAGGGTCCGTGGGTTCGAATCCCACCCTCTCCGCCAAACCCCCACAGGGAGTGACTCAATGTCACTCCCTGTGGGGGTTCTTTGTTTGGTGAAGAGGGTGGGATTCGAAGGGCGCGCATCGGTACGCGCGCCCCGGATTTGCGCCCGCGGCGCAGACGCGGGACGCAAATGAATCCCGCCGTTACGCCGGGAAGAAGGTGGGTGAAACGGCGGTCTGAAGAGGGTGGGATTCGAAATGTCGCCAAGGTCGCCCGGTTCTTTCCATGCCTCGCTGTGCGCCTCATCTCCGGGTTGTAAGGTCGAGGCCGGCAATGAAAGAGTGTGCTTATGACGCGTGACCGCACGGCCCTTCCTGCGCTCTCGCGTAAAACCTACCGCGCGGCGCTGCGCGAACTGCAGATTGAGCTGGTGAAACTGCACCGGCACGTCATCCGTCACGGCCACAAAGTGCTCGTGATCCTCGAGGGGCGCGATGCGGCCGGCAAGGACGGTGTCATCAAGCGGATCGTCGAGCATTTAAGTCCGCGCGAGGTGCGCGTCGTGGCGTTGGGCAAGCCCAGCGACCGCGAGCGGAGCCAATGGTACTTTCAGCGTTTTGCGTCGCAGCTGCCCGCCGCCCAGGAAATCGTGCTGTTCAACCGCAGCTGGTACAACCGTGCCGGGGTCGAGCGCGTCATGGGGTTTTGTACCGCTGCGCAATCGGAGGCATTTTTCGAAACCGTGCCGGGATTCGAACGGATGCTGATCCGTTCCGGCATCCGGTTTCTGAAATACTACCTGGACATCAGCCGCGCGGAACAGAGCCGGCGTCTGAAGCAGCGGCGCCACGATCCCCTGAGTGCGTGGAAAATCAGTCCGATTGACGCAATGGCGCTGAAGCACTGGGACGACTACACGCGGGCGCGCAACGAGATGTTGCACAGGACTCACCACGAAGAGGCCCCCTGGATCGTGGTCCGCGCCGACGACAAGCGTCAAGCGCGCCTGAACCTCATCCGGGACCTGCTGTCCCGCATCCGCTGTCCCGGCGTCCGGAAGCATCGGGTGCGTCCCAACCCGGCGGTCGTTCGGCGATTCGATCCCGCCCTGGTCAAGAACGGCTGGCTGGCATCGTGAGCGGTGCGTACGGGGGTCCTGCGAGACCGGTCCCGCTGGGCGCCAGCGGTGGTACGTCCGGGTGCTGCGGACATCAGAAGTCTCACGATTCCTCCACGAAGGTGCGACACGTGGAGCCTGAACCAGCGCCTCCTCTCTCGTCCTTCCCTCCAGGCGGAGGAGGGGACGGCATGGGCGTGATCTGGACCTGCCCGATGCACCCCCAGGTTCGGCAGGACAAGCCTGGAAATTGCCCGATCTGCGGCATGACGCTGGAGCCGTTGTCACCCCCCGGCGAAGAAGGCGAAAGCGCCGAACTCAAGGACATGACCCGGCGCTTCTGGATCAGTGGCGCGCTGACCCTGCCGCTGCTGTGGTCGCTGCTGGGCGAGGTGTTCCCTTCGATTGATCCGATGCGCATGCTGGGGCACACGGTGGCGTCGTGGGCACAGCTGGTTCTGGCGACGCCCGTCGTGCTGTGGGGCGGTGGGCCGTTCTTCGTTCGTGGCTGGCAGTCGCTGCGCACACGCAGGCTGAACATGTTCACGCTGATCGGTCTGGGCACCGGCGCCGCCTGGGCTTTCTCGGTCATTGCCACGTTGCTGCCGGATCTGCTGCCGGCCTCGTTCCGCCTCGCGTCCGGCGCGCCGCCGCTGTACTTCGAGGCCGGAGCGGTCATCGTGACATGGGTGCTGCTCGGCCAGGTACTGGAGCTGCGCGCGCGTTCGCAGACTTCCAGTGCCATCAAGTCCCTGCTCAAACTCGCGCCGCGCGTTGCTCATCGCGTGACCGGCGATGCCGAACAGGACGTTGACATTGACCAGGTGCAGGTCGGCGACCGGCTGCGGGTGCGCCCGGGCGAAAAGATTCCCGTGGATGGCCGCGTGGCCGAGGGCTCGAGCCACGTTGATGAATCCATGCTCACGGGCGAGCCCGACCCGGTGCGCAAGAACGCGGGCGACAAGCTGTCGGCGGGAACCATCAACGGCACCGCCAGCCTGCAGATGGAAGCGGAGCATGTCGGCGCCGAAACCCTGTTGTCGCAGATCGTTCACATGGTGGCGGAGGCGCAGCGCTCGCGCGCGCCGATCCAGCGGATGGCCGACATCGTGTCCGCCTGGTTCGTGCCGGCCGTGATTGCGGTGGCCGCGCTGTCTGCGATGGCCTGGGCACTGATCGGCCCGCCGCCGCAGTTCGCGCATGCGCTGGTCGTCGCCGTGTCGGTGCTGATCATCGCCTGCCCTTGCGCGCTGGGGCTGGCCACTCCGATGTCCATCATGGTCGGCGTCGGGCGTGGTGCCCAGGCCGGCGTCCTGATCAAGGACGCCGCCGCGCTCGAAACCCTGGAGAAGGTGAACACGCTGGTCGTGGACAAGACCGGGACGCTGACGGAAGGCAAGCCTTCGCTGCAGCTCGTCATTCCCACCGAGGGCTTTGCCGAAGCCGATGTTCTGCGCCTGGCCGCAGCGGCGGAGGCGCCTAGCGAACACCCGCTGGCGCGTTCGGTCGTTGACGGCGCCAGGGCACGTGGTATCACATTGCCGCCAACGGCTGACTTCGGCTCCGACCCGGGCCGCGGCGTCTGGGGTACGGTTGAAGGCCGCAAAGTCATGGTCGGGAACCAGCGCCTGGTCCAGGAGCTCAAGCTCGATGCCGCGGCCCTTTCGGAGAGTGCTGAAACTCAGCGCGCCAGAGGCGCAACCGCAATCTATCTCGTGGTGGACGGCCGGCTCGCCGGCCTGCTCATCGTCGCCGATGCGATCAAGAAGACCACGCCGCAGGCGGTGAAGGAACTCAAGGGCCTGGGCATCCGGGTGATCATGCTGACCGGTGACAACGCGCGCACCGCCAGGGCCGTGGGCGACAGCCTGGGTTTGGATGAGGTCGTCGCTGATGTTTTGCCGCAGGACAAAGTCGCCGTGGTCAAGCGCCTGCAGGGTGAGGGCCGTTTCGTCGCCATGGCCGGCGACGGCGTCAACGACGCGCCGGCGCTTGCGCAATCGCAGGTCGGCATCGCGATGGGCACCGGGACGGACGTCGCGATGGAATCGGCGGGCGTCACGCTGATCAAAGGTGATCTGCGCGGCATCGTCAAGGCGGTCCACCTGTCGCGCAAGACCATGAGCAACATCCGTCAGAATCTGTTTTTCGCTTTCGCCTATAACGCGCTCGGCGTGCCGGTGGCCGCCGGTGTGCTGTATCCGTTTTTCGGCGTGCTGCTGTCGCCGATGATCGCCAGTGCGGCGATGAGCTTCAGCTCGGTCTCGGTGATCGGCAACGCGCTGCGGCTGCGCGGCGCACGCCTGTGAGCGGCGCCCTCATGCAGTCGCCGGACGACCGGTCGGAATGCCCGAAAAATC
>JAKEEJ010000010.1 GCA_022616655.1 Nevskiales bacterium
ACCAGAAACCGCCGGCGCGCTTCGGCGAGATCATCGAGCGGAACGTCTGCTTGGCGGTTGATTTTCATAACAGGCTCTATACTTCGGGGGCCGGCTTCAAATTCCTGAACTGGATTCTGGAAGGCGCGCGGGAAAACTGAACGCTCATGACTGAAGTGCTGGTGCTGTATTACTCCCGGCACGGTTCGGTGGCCGCAATGGCGCGGCGCGTTGCACGCGGGGTGGAATCGGTGACCGGCGTGACGACGCGCTTGCGCACGGTGCCGCCGGTATCGGCAGGAACCGAGCCGCCGTTGCCCGAGGTTCCCACCGATGGCCCGCCGTACGCCGAACACCGCGATCTCCAGGAATGCGGCGGCCTGATCCTGGGCAGTCCGACGCGCTTCGGCAACATGGCAGCGCCGCTCAAATATTTTCTGGATTCCACTTCCGCCCTGTGGTTGTCCGGCGCACTGGCCGGAAAGCCGGCCGGCGTGTTTACCTCGACCGGTTCGCTGCACGGCGGACAGGAGGCCACATTGTTGACGATGATGGTGTCGCTGCTGCATCACGGCATGGTGCTGGTGGGCGTGCCGTATACCGAACCCGCGCTACTTTCCACACAGGGCGGCGGCACGCCGTATGGCGCCAGTCACGTGGCGGGCATGGCGCCTTTGCCCCGCGCACTGACGCCCGATGAACAGGCTTTGTGCGAGGCGTTGGGGCGGCGGGTGGCCGAAGTGGCACTGAAACTGGCGCGCCCGGATTCCTCAGCCGTCTGAACTTACCCGCGCGGTGTTGTCCGCCGTCCGTTCAAAATCGCGCACCCATTTCTGGACAAACGGCAGCGTGATCTTGCGACGGGCCGAAAGCGCGGCGCGGTCCAGGGCCCCGAGCGCTTCCAGCAGACTGCCGGTGTCGCGCGGCAGGTGCACGAGCAGGTGGCGGGCGGCGTCTTCGTGCAATTCCAGGCCGCGCATTCGGGCGCGTTCGCGCAAGAAGGCTCTGCGGTCGTCGTCGCTCAGCGGTTTCAGGCCGTACGTCACGGCGGCCGACAGGCGCGTCGCCAGATCGGGCAGGGGGGCCGGCAGGCGTTCCGGCGGAGCGCCGGCCGACAGCGCGCAGCGCCCGCCATGGGCGCGAAGCTGATCCAGAAAACGCAGCAGCGCGAGCGGCCATCTGGAATCCGCGAGCACGGTATCCAGGTCATCGAGGCAGACGACGTCGGCCTGTTCCAGGCCTTCGAGCACTTCGGTGCCTTCCGCCGCGAACCGGCGCAGCGGCACGTACGCACAGCTCAACCGGGTTGCCGCGGAGCGGGTCAGGGCGTGCAGAAGGTGGGTTTTGCCGCTGCCCGGCGAACCGAACAGCAGTAACAGCGGCGGTGCGGCCGGCGTGTGCAAGGCGCGCAACGCGGTCACGGCCTCGGCGTTGGGTCCGGCATAATAGTTTTCGAAACCGGCCGTTTCGGAAAGCTGGACGCCCAGCGGCAGTTGCAGTCCCTGCACGGGTCAACGTTCCCGATAAGCCGGGCTGGTTAACCAGAGCGTTTTGGCGTGGCGCAGCAGTACCGCAAGTACGGCCGCCGTCGGCAGTGCGAGCAGCACGCCGATAAAGCCAAACAGCTGGCCGCCCGCCAGAACGGCGAAGATCACCGCCACCGGGTGCAGGCCGATGCGATTGCCGACCAGCCAGGGCGTGAGCACCATGCTTTCCAGCATCTGTCCCGCTCCGAACACCAGTGCCACGTACAGCAGCGGCAGTCCGACGGCGTGGGTCTGTACGAGCATGGCGATGCCGGCGGCAAGCAGCCCGGCAATGAAGCCGAGATACGGCACGAAACTCACCAGTCCGGCCCCCAGGCCGATCAGCAGCGCCAACTGCAGTCCGATGAGCCAGAGTCCCGCGCTGTAGAACAGGCCCAGCATCGTCATCACCAGCAACTGCCCGCGCAGAAAAGCACTCAGGACCTCATCGGTTTCGCGGGCCATACGGCGCACGCGGTCCTGAAAGCGGTGTGGAATCAGCTCGTCCATCCGGTGCAGCAGGCGGTCCCAGTCGCGCAGCAGATAGAACGTCACGACCGGTACCAGCAGCAGAGTGGCCATGAATCCCAGCAGGGCACCGCCGGAACGCGCGATGGATCCGAGCCACTTTATGGCCAGACCGCCCGCCGCCCGCCCGTGTTCGGTGAGCAGGCGCCCGAGTTCCGCCGCGTCGAAATGCAGTCCCTGCGGCAGTGTGATGCCGAGCGCCGGCAGGCCCGTGGTCTGTATCCAGCCCAGGACCTGCGGCAGCGCGGCGACGAAAGCGGCGAGTTGCTGTTGCAGCAGTGGCAGCAGCAAGGCCAGAACCGCAAGACCGATCAGCGACAGCAGAACAAAAACCACGCTGACCGCGGCCGTGCGGGAAAGTTTGTACTGCACCAGGCGGTTGACCCACGGGTTGCCCAGGTAGGCAAGACCGGCGGACAGTACAAATGGCGTGAGAATGGGGCTCAGGAAATACAGCAGCACCAGCAGGGCGCCCAGTACCAGCCACGCTGCTTTAGCGGACCAGGACATAGTCCTTCGCATCCGGGGCGGGATCGTCCGGGCGGCGCAGCACGTTGCCGGCGGCAATCAGGCGTTCCAGAGTGCCAGGGTCGCTTTCAATCTTCAGGCGGAAGGTGACCGTGGGGCCCGCGACGGTCTCCACCTGCGTGTCGCGTACCGGATTGAGTGCGGACAGATAATGGAGCGCGCGACTGTAATCGCGCAGCGACGTGATGCCCGAAACCTGCAGGCGGATGTCCTGGGCAACGCCGGGCAGTACGGCGAAGCGCCGCGCCTGCCGGTCGGCCAGTTCGTGCAGGCCCTCGGACAGTGTCTGATCCAGTGTGTCGTAAGCCGTGATCCACTCCTCACCGGGACCCGGACCGGCCAGCAGTGTCCAGCGTCCCAGCCAGCGTTCACCTTCGCGGCCGACGCGACCCACGAGCACGGCATCCACACGGTACGGCCGGGATGCCGCGTCAAGTGCCATGAAGTCCCCGGCCCAGAGCGTCGTGAACGGCAGGCTCCGCGGGTCGGCGTCCCGCTTGGGGAAAACCATCGGCAGACCGCGTGCTTCGGCAGTGGCGAGCAGGGCTCCGGCACGTGCGGTGGCCGCGTCGGCATCCAGTACGGCGCCGGGTTGGCCGTCGTCGCGCAGCGCAATCCAGACCAGATGCGAGGGACGATTCAGTCCCCACACCGGCAGACCCTGTCTGCGCAACGCGGCGTCCACGGCGCGGGCGTCGAAACGGACCTTGAGCTGCAGCTCGCGTCCGTCGCCGGCCGGTGTTTCGTACGCATAGCTCTGAAGCAGGGTTTGAGCGCCGGCCAGCAGCGGCGTGATCCTGGCCGCTGGCAACTGACGGGTGCCGGTGATACGCACCAGGACCGCTTCCAGCGCCTGTTGCAGTGCCGGCTCGCGCGACCGCGGACTCTGATCCGGCACGGGCACGGCGGCGTCGTAAAGATCGGTCACCGGGACCACGGCCGCCGCGGGCAGGACCACGGCCAGTGCCAGCAGTACGGTGAGGGTGCGCAAGCGTGTTCCTGGAGCGGTAGCCGAAATTTACGATACGCGGCTACGATAACATAGCGCTTCCGAAACTCCCGCTCCTGACCGAGTGCCGCGCAAAAAACCGCTGACTTACCGTGACGCGGGCGTTGACATTGACGCCGGCGACGCATTGGTTGAGGACATCAAAACACTGGTCAAACCCACCCTGCGGGCCGAGGTGCTGGACGGGGTCGGCGGGTTTGGCGCGCTGATGCGTCTGCCGGCCCGCTACACTCGGCCGATCCTGGTCTCGGGTACCGACGGCGTCGGCACCAAACTTAAACTCGCCATCGAAGCAAAGTGCTATGACGGCCTGGGCATTGATCTGGTGGCCATGTGTGTCAACGACATCCTGGTGTCCGGTGCCGAGCCACTGTTCTTTCTCGATTACTACGCGACCGGCACACTGGACCGCCGGGTGGCGAAGGCCGTGATCCGCGGCATCGCCGAAGGGTGCAGCCAGGCCGGGTGTGCCCTCGTGGGCGGTGAAACCGCCGAGATGCCCGGGCTGTACGCAAAGGGCGATTTCGATCTGGCCGGATTCGCGGTGGGGGTGGTCGAGGAAGACGCCATCATCGATGGGAAGAGAATCGCGCCGGGAGACGTGCTTATCGCGCTGCCGTCGTCGGGCCCGCATGCCAACGGCTATTCCCTGATCCGGAAAATCCTTGCACGTGGCCGGCTCAAATTGAGCCGGCGCTTCAACGGCCGTACGCTCGGCGAGGCCCTGCTGGCGCCGACCCGCATCTACGTACGGCCGGTACTGGATCTGATCAACCGGGTCCCGGTAAAAGGCATGGCTCACATTACCGGCGGCGGCCTCACCGAGAATCTGCCGCGGGTTCTGCCGGGCGGTTGCGCCGCGACCGTGGACACGAAAAGCTGGAAACGTCCGGCCGTGTTCGAGTGGCTGCAGGCCGAGGGCAACGTGAACGAGCGGGAAATGCGGCGGACCTTCAACTGCGGTGTCGGTTTTGTCCTGATGGTCGACCGGACCCGTGTCGCCCGCGTCCTGACCGAATTGAAGCGCAGCGGACTGGCGCCCTGGGTGTTGGGTGAAATTGTCCGGGACTCGAAGTCACGGGTGCAGTTTCTCTGAATCACGAAGGCACCATGACCGCCGTCCGCCCACGCCTGGCGGTTCTCATTTCCGGCCAGGGCCGCAATCTCCAGGCCCTCCTGGATGCCATCGCCGCCGGCAAAATTCCCGCGCAGGCGACCTGTGTGGTCAGCAGCCGTGCCGATGCGCCGGGGCTGGAACGCGCACGGCAGGCGGGGGTGCCCGCCATCGTGGTGCCGCATGCCGCTTACGCC
>JAKEEJ010000011.1 GCA_022616655.1 Nevskiales bacterium
GGGCTTTTCTGGATTATGGCAACGAGGCGATGCGTCCGCTGGTGTTGCGGGACATCGCCGACCGGCTCGGCATCCACGAATCCACCGTCTCGAGAGCGACGGCCAACAAGTACATGCTTACCCCGCGCGGCCTCTACGAACTGAAATACTTTTTTTCCAGCCACGTGCAGACGGCGCAGGGCGGCACCTGCTCGGCCACGGCCATCCAGGCCATGATTAAACGCCTGGTGGCGCAGGAGCCGGCCGACCGTCCTTTGTCCGACAGCACGCTGGCCCAGCGTCTGCGTCAGGACGGCATCCAGGTGGCACGCCGTACCGTCGCCAAGTACCGCGAGGCGCTGGGCATTCCGCCGTCGCACGAACGAAAAGCGGTGGCTTAGAGTGCATTTCAAAATGGCGTATTACTTGCCCGTTCGCCCTGAGCCTGTCGAATGGGTGAACGGGCAAGCCCTCACCCCAACCCTCTCCCAAAGGAAGAGGGAGGTCATCGCCTCTCCCTCTGGGAGAGGCCGACGCGAAGCGGCGGGTGAGGGCGAACCGGTGGCGGCGAAAACCGTCACTCACTTACGCAAGTCTCAATAGGGCGTATTCACAAGTAGTCCTTCAACAGGAGCCCCCATGAACGTCAACATTACCGGACATCATTTTCCCCTGACCGACGCGTTGCGCGGCTACGTGTCCAGCAAATTCGCACGGCTGTCACGGCATTTCGATCATTTGATTGACGCCAGCGTCGTCCTGTCCGTCGAGAAGCTGCGCCACAAGGCGGAGGCCACGCTCCACGCGCGCGGCGCCAACCTGCACGCCGAAGCCGTGGACCAGGACATGTATGCAGCGATCGACATGTTGACCGACCGTCTGGATGTCCAGACCCGGAAATTCAAGGAAAAGATCCGGAGCCATCACGCCAAGGACGTGCACAAGGGAGCGTTGCTCAGCTAAGCAAGAGCCGGTGCGGCAGGCCGCGCGTGTTTCTGTAGTCATTCTGCGGAGTATTCGATGAAGTTGAGTGCCATTCTCAGCGCCGACCGGGTGGTTTCCGGCATTGCGGTGACGAGCAAGAAGAAAGTACTGGAAGAGCTGAGCAAACGGCTGGCCCAGGGTACGAAGGGCGTGTCGGCTCAGGACATCTTCAACGGCCTGGCGGCGCGCGAGAAACTCGGCAGCACCGGACTCGGCCACGGCGTGGCCATCCCGCACGGGCGCCTGCCGGGCGTGCACAACAGCGTCGGCGCGTTTCTGCGCCTGCAGCACCCGGTGGATTACGACTCGCATGACGGCCAGGCGGTGGACCTGGTCTTCGGCCTGGTGGTGCCGACGTCCGCCACCGAAGAGCACCTCAAGCATCTGGCCGCCATCGCCGAGAAATTTTCCGACGAAGGGTTCTGTCAACGGGTGCGCGCGGTACAGGACAGCGGTACGCTTTACGCCCTGCTGGTTCAATAATCCTGATCGCTTCCACGTCCGCCGCCCGCCGTACGGTTTACGGTGTGTTGCTGGCCGTTCATGAGCAGGGGGTGCTGTTGACGGGGGACAGCGGAACCGGCAAGAGCGCACTGGCGCTGGAGTTGGTGTGCCGGGGTCATGCGCTGGTGGCGGACGATGCGGTCGAAATCCAGCGGCCGGCGCCCGGGACTCTTGTCGGCTCTTGTCCGCCCTTGTTGCAGGGCTGTCTGGCCGTGCGTGGTCTGGGCATCCTGGATATTCGCGCCCTGTGGGGACCCCTGGCGGTGCGCGACCGGCAGTCTCTGAATCTCATCGTTCATCTGGCATCGGCCGGGCGCGCGCACGGTGCCGCCTCGCTGATAAACCGGCATCGTACGCGGCGCCTGTTGGGGGAATCTCTGCCCGTGTACTCTTTTGTACCGCGCCTGAGCCATAATCTGGCGGCGCTGGTGGAAGCCGCCTGTCTGAATCAGCGGCTGAGACAGCGCGGGGTTGCCGCAGACAGGACGTTTATCAGACGCCAGCAAAACGCCATCAAGCGCCAAACATGAAACTGGTCATCGTCAGCGGATTGTCGGGAGCCGGCAAGACTGTCGCCCTCAAACAGTACGAGGACCTCGGCTATTACTGCATTGACAACCTGCCCCTCGGCCTGCTGGGGCCGCTGTCGCTGCGCGCGCTCAAGAACGTGCGCTACCGGCGTCTGGCCGTGGGCATGGATGCCCGCGCCAGCCCGCGGGAGATCGAACAGTTTCCCCGGACGCTGTCGCGCTGGCGCACGCGCGGCGTCGACGTCCAGGTGGTGTTTCTGACCGCACACGACGAGGCCATTCTGCGCCGCTACGGTGAAACACGCCGTACGCACCCGCTGACCGGCGACGGCCTGTCCCTGATCGGGGCCATCCGGCGCGAGCGGACGCTGCTGGAATCCATCGCCGAACTCGCGGACGTCACGATTGACACCAGTTCGCTCAACCTGCATGAACTGCGCGAAGCGATCCGTGCGCGCATGCCCGAGCGGTCCGCCGGCCTGTCCCTGATCCTGATGTCCTTCGGATACCGTAACGGACTTCCGGAAGGCGCCGACTTCGTGTTCGACGTACGCTGCCTGCCCAATCCGCACTGGAGCGCCGAGCTGCGGCCTCTGGATGGCCGCGCCGCCGCGGTGGCAGCGTTTCTGGAGAAAACGCCCGACGTACAGAACCTGTTGCGGGACATCCTCGGATTTCTGCAGGCCTGGTTGCCGCGGTTTCAAAACCAGGATCGCGCCTACGTGACCGTCGCGGTGGGTTGTACCGGCGGCCAGCATCGCTCGGTGTATATCGTGGAAACACTGGCCGCCGCGCTCCGCGAGCGCTATCCATCGGTGGTCGTGACCCACAAGGAGCTGACATGAGCGTGGGCGTCCTGCTGGTGACGCACGGCAAGCTGGGGCGCTACCTGCTCGACACGCTGAAGGAAATGGCGGGATCTCCGCCGTTGCCGGTGGACGTGCTGGAAGTGCGGCTCGTGCAGGATTCCAACGTTCTGCTGCGCCAGGGCCGCCGGACGATTGAACGTCTGGATCAGGGACAGGGCGTGCTGATTCTGACCGACGTCCACGGGTCCACGCCCAGCAACATTGCGGCGCGTCTGAACGAATCGGGCCGAACCGTCGTGGTGGCCGGTCTCAACCTGCCGATGCTGGTGCGCATTTTCAATTACCCGAAACTGAACCTTTCCCAGATGGCCGCGGCCGCCATCCGGGGTGGCCGGCGCGGCGTGACCATTTGTCAGCCGCCGCAAACGTCGTAACGGACCCCGCTGTGGAACGCACCGTGACCCTTGTTAACAAGCTCGGCCTGCACGCACGCGCGGCGGCGAAACTGGTCACCCTGGCCGGCACGTTCAAGAGCGAGATCCGCCTGCGCAAGGACGGCCGCGAAGTGTCCGGCAAAAGCATGATGGGCGTCATGATGCTGGCCGCCGCCTGCGGCAGCCGCCTTACGCTGGTGGCCGAGGGGCCGGACGCGCAGGAGGCGCTGGACCGGATTGAAGCGCTGATCACCGGCCGGTTCGGGGAAGACGCGTGAACGACGGGGGCCAGGAGTCGGGAGTCGGTGGACGGGAAAAGCCGGAGCCGCTTTCCTTTGGCTCCCGACCCCCGACTCCCGTACCCGCTCATCGCGGGCGGAGACCGCGATGAGCCTGTGGCTCTCCGGCATCGGGGTATCGCGCGGCATTGCCATCGGCCGCGTGCAGCGCATGCACGGCGGCGACCTGGACATTCCGGAGTACACCCTGGCGGAATCCGAGCTGGAACGCGAGATCGCCCGTTTTCGCGAGGCCCAGCAGCGCGCCAAACAGCAGCTGCGGAAGATCCGGGAGCAGATCCCGCACGGCACTCCCGGCGAAATCGCCGCGTTTATTGATACCCACCTCCTGATGCTGGACGACCGGTCCATGACCGAGGCGGTGGTGGCGCTGATCCGTGAACACCGCTGCAACGCGGAAGCGGCGCTGCGCCGCCAGCGCGATGCCCTGATGGCGGTGTTTGAACAGATGGACGATCCGTATCTGCGCACGCGCCGGGATGACGTGGAACACGTCGCAACCCGCGTCTTGCGCATCCTGCTCAAGCAGGAGAAGGAGGCGCCGGCAATGCCCGGTGCCTCCGCCGAGCCGACGGTGATGGTGGCCGATGACGTGACGCCGGCCGACATCATCCTGATGCCACAGCAGGGCGTGGTGGCCTTCATTGCCGAATACGGCGGTCCCCTGTCGCACAGCGCCATCCTGGCGCGCAGTCTCGGGATTCCGGCCGTCGTTGGATTGCACAATGCCCGCCGCCTGCTGCGTGAAGACGAATGGGTCGTGGTGGACGGGGATCGGGGGCACGCACTGGCCGACCCGGACGAACGGGCGCTGCAATTCTTCTGCGACAAACAGCAGCGCCAGCGGGACACCCGCCGGGCCCTGGACCGGCTCAAGGACCGACCCACCGTATCGCGCGACGGCGTCCGGATCCGTCTGCTGGCGAACATCGAGCTCCCGGAAGACGCCCAACAGGCGGCCGAATCCGGTGCCGAAGGCGTGGGTCTGTATCGCACCGAGTTCCTCTACATGAACCGGCAGGGTCTGCCGGATGAAGAGGAGCAATACGCGGCCTACGCCCGGGTGATCGGCTCGGTCCAGGGCCCCATCACCATCCGCACCCTGGACCTGGGCGCCGACAAGCAGGTGGACAGCGGGCGCAGTCAGAGTCCGACACCGAACAACCCCGCGCTGGGATTGCGTGCGATCCGCCTGTGTCTCAAGGAACCGGAACTGTTCCGGGTACAGGTACGGGCCCTGTTGCGCGCCAGCGCGCACGGCAACGTCAAACTCATGCTGCCGATGATTTCCAGCGTGCAGGAGTTCCGGCAGGCCCGGCGCCTGATTGACGATGCCCGTGCGGAACTGCTGCGCGAAAATAAAAAAATCGGCGAGGACGTCGAAGTGGGCGCGATGATCGAAGTGCCGGCGGCGGCCATTTCGGCGCCGTTGCTGGCGCGGCACGCGCGCTTTTTCTCCATCGGCACCAACGACCTGATCCAGTACACCCTGGCGATTGACCGCGTGGACGACGAAGTCAACTACCTCTACGACCCCCTGCATCCGGCGGTGCTGCAACTGATCCGGCTCACCATCCAGGCCGGCGAACAGGCCGGCATTCCGGTGGCGATGTGCGGCGAGATGGCGGGCGATCCGCGCTACACGCGCCTGCTGCTCGGTCTCGGCCTCACCGAATTTTCCATGCATCCGGCCGGCCTGCTGGAGGTCAAGAACGCCATCCTGCAGTCCGACGTCGGCGACCTGCGCCGCCGGGTGACGCAGCTCCTGCAGAGCACCGACGGCCGGCACTGGCGCGAGACTGTTGAGGCGCTCACATCAATCGCGTAAGCCAAGAGCGCGTTGCAAAATTATGCGAGCCGTTCGTGGTGAGCCCGTCGAACCATGAACGGCTCGCCGTTCTTTCTTACGACGGTACCGCCGTAGCGTTATAGTGGAACGGCACCGGGCCGTCCATTTCCCCCTTGAGAAACTGTTGCACCTCCTCGGAAGGCGAAGCGGTGATCTCGTCCGGCGTGCCGTGGGCCAGCATGCGGCCGGCCACCATGACGTAAGCGTAATCGGACACCGACAGCGCCTCCTCCACGCTGTGGGATACGACGATGCCGGTGATGCCCAGCCCCTGGGCGATTGTGCGGATCAGCCGCACCAGCACGCCCAGCGTGATCGGGTCCTGGCCGGCAAACGGCTCGTCGTACATCACCAGCTCCGGATCGAGCGCGATGGCGCGCGCCAGCGCCACGCGCCGCGCCATGCCGCCCGAGAGCTGGCCCGGCTGCAGGTCTTCCGCACCGAGCAGGCCAACCGCCTGCAACTTCATCTGCACGACGTCGCCGATCATGGATTCGGACAGATCGGTGTGCTCGCGCAGAGGAAAGGCGATGTTGTCGAAGGTCGTGAGGTCGGTGAGCAATGCCCCCGAGGCGCTCTGGAACATCATCCCCATGCGCTGGCGCAGCTGGAACAGCTCCCGGCGGTTCAGTGCGTGCACGTCCGTGCCGTCGAATTCCACGGTACCGGCGGCCGGGCGCCACTCGCCGCCAATGACACGCAGCAGGGTCGTTTTGCCGCAGCCGGACGGGCCCAGAATCGCCGTGGTCTTGCCGCGCGGAATGTCCAGGTCCACGCCGTCGAGTACCCGCTGTGTGCGCCGGGAAAAACGCAGGCCGCGCACGCGCAGCAGCGGAC
>JAKEEJ010000077.1 GCA_022616655.1 Nevskiales bacterium
ACCGTGCCCCGGCTCCACGGCAAAAGACAGTCCCACGAGATTCGCCTGCTGTGCGTCCAGGCTGTCGGTTTCCGTGTCCAGGCAAACCAGGTCGGCTTCCTTCAGCCGCCGGAGCAGTGCGGCAAACGCCGCCTCGTCCAGAACGGTCTCCGCCCGCGTCGCCGGTGAGGCTGCCGGTTCGGGACGTTCGCTTTCGCCCGGAGCATGGGCGCCGCCCGGCTGCCCATCACGCGGTCCGTTTTCCAGTTCCGCCAGCCAGCGGTTGAATCCCAGCCGCCGGTACAGTGTCACCAGTTTCTGCGTATCGGCGTCCCGTGGTTTCAGATCGTCGGCGTTCACCGGTAACTTCAGATCACAGCGCAGGGTGACCAGCTCACGCGCCAGCGGAATCTGTTTGAGTGAGGCCCGCAGGTTCTCGCCGGCCTTGCCTTTCACCTCGGCGGCCTTGGCCACCACCGCGTCCAGCGAACCGTGCTCGGCCAGCCATTTGGCCGCGGTCTTGGGTCCCACCAGGGGCACGCCGGGAATGTTGTCGGACGCGTCGCCCACCAGCGCCAGGTAATCCACGATGCGCTCCGGCGGCACGCCGAATTTTTCCCGGACCGCGGCCGCATCCAGCACGCGGTTCTTCAGGGTGTCGAGCAGTTTGATCTCCACATTCACCAGCTGCGCCATGTCCTTGTCGCCGGTGACGATCAGCACTGGCAGATTTTCCCGCTGCGCCTGTTTCGCCAGCGTGGCAATCACATCGTCGGCCTCCGTTCTTTCGACTTGCAGCACCGGCAATCCCAGCGCCTCAATCAACTCACGCACGACCGGGAATTGCCGCGACAGGTCTTCCGGCGTTTCCTCGCGGTTGGCCTTGTATTCGGCATAGAGATCGTTGCGGAACGTCGGTCCCGGCGGATCAAACACCACCGCGATGCGGTCCGGCGCATAGTCCTTGAGCAGCCGTTTCAGCATGCTGGCCATGCCGAACACCGCGCCGGTGGGCTCACCCCGGGCATTGTTCAGCGGCGGCAGCGCATGGAACGCGCGATACAGCCACGACGAGCCGTCAATCAGAATCAGCGGTTTGGACATAAAAAGAGATCTCGCGCAAAGAACGCAAAGTGCGCTCTTTGCGCGAAGTCCTTTTCTTCAGCCTGGCCATAACGTTTCGCCGCGCAGCAGATCGTCCAGCGATTCGCGCGCGCGGATCAGGTGGAACTGCTTCCCGTCCACCATGATCTCGGCCGCCCGCGGGCGGGCATTGTAGTTGGAGCTCATGGCGAAGCCGTACGCGCCGGCCGTACGAACGGCCAGCACATCGCCCGGCGCAATCGCCAGCTCGCGGTCGCGGCCCAGCCAGTCGCCCGATTCGCAGACCGGTCCCACCACGTCGTACACGCGCTTGGGCGCGGCGGTAGTTTCGGTGACAGGCAGAATGGCGTGCCAGGCGTCGTACAGCGCCGGGCGCAGCAGGTCGTTCATGGCCGCGTCCACAATGGCAAAGTTTTTGTCCGGCGTGGATTTGAGATACTCGACGCGCGTGAGCAGCACGCCGGCGTTGCCGGCGATGGCGCGGCCCGGCTCCATCAGAATCTTCAGCTTGCGACCCGCCAGGCGCGCGAGCACGGCCCCCGCCAGTTCGGAAGGCGAAGGTGGATTTTCCTCCTGATAGCGCACGCCCAGGCCCCCACCCACGTCAAGGTGTGTGAACGGGATGCCCCGGTCGCGGAGCCGGTCCACCAGAACCAGCACCCGGTCCAGCGCATCGAGAAACGGCTGAAGTTCCAGCACCTGTGAGCCGATATGACAGGCGATGCCCGCGATCTCAAGGCCCGGCAGATCCCGGGCCCGGCGGTACAGTGGCTCGGCGGCGGACATCTCCACGCCGAACTTGTTCTGCTTCAGGCCGGTCGCGATGTACGGATGGGTTTTGGGGTCCACGTCGGGGTTCACGCGCAACGCCACCGGCGCGCGCTTGCGCAGTCCGGCCGCGATTTCGCTCAGCCGCAACAGTTCCGCTTCCGACTCGACGTTGAAGCAGCCAACCCCCGCGACCAGAGCCTGCTTCATCTCGGCCGCCGTCTTGCCCACGCCGGAGAACACCACCTTGCGCGCATCGCCGCCGGCCCTCAGTACCCGCACCAGTTCACCGCCCGAGACAATGTCGAAGCCGGAGCCCAGCCGGGCCAGCACCTGAAGCACTGCCAGACTGGCATTGGCCTTGACCGCGTAGCACACCAGATGGTCCACGCCGGCCAGCGCCCGGTCAAAGGCCTGGTAATGGCGCGTGAGCGTGGCGCGGGAATACACGTAGCACGGCGTGCCGTGGCGGCGGACGATCTCGCTTACCGGCACGTTCTCGGCGTGCAATTCGCCGTTGCGGTATTCGAAATGGTCCACTACGGCGCGTCCTTCTTTCCGTCAGTTTTCCTGGGCACGGGCGGAGACGCCGGCAGGGGTTCGGATGGAGGCGCAGCTGCCGGCGGTACCGGTTCCACAGGGGGGTCCGGCAGGTACAAATCACCCGTCTGGCCGCAGGCCGAGAGTCCAGCAGCCAGCGCCAGCGCGTACAGGCGTATAAGATTCGGTTTGACCATAAACTTCTGTCGGGTGCGGCGCATTGTATCCGGTCACCCTCACCGGCCTCGGGTGCCGCGCCACAACCTCGTGTGAACATGAACATCCAGGAATCTGAAACCGCCGTCGTTCTCGAACCCGCGGCTCCCGCGAATGCGGCTGTCGTCTGGCTGCACGGACTGGGCGCGGACGGACATGACTTCGTGCCCGTGGTGCCGGAGCTGGAATTGCCGCCGGAGCTCGCCGTGCGTTTTGTGTTTCCGCACGCCCCGGTACGGTCGGTCACCGTCAATTCGGGAATGTCCCTGCGCGCCTGGTACGACATTCTGAGCGCGCAGGACTTGAAGCGGCAGGACGAAACGGGAATCCGCGATTCCGAGCGCAGGGTGCGGGAGCTGTTGCAGGACCAGAGGGCCGCCGGACTCGCCGCCGACCGGCTGGTGCTCGCAGGATTTTCGCAGGGCGGCGCCATCGCGCTGCACACCGGCCTGCGTTACCCGCAGCGGCTTGCCGGGATTCTCGCCCTTTCCACTTATCTGCCACTGGCGGAACCGTTCGTGACGGAAGCCCGACCGGAGCGCAGAGACACGCCCGTTCTGATGTGCCACGGCCAGTTTGATCCGCTGATTCCCCTGTCGCTGGGGCGGCACAGCCGGCAGATCCTGCAGGACCGGGGCTATGCCGTGGACTGGCGCGAATATCCGATGCAGCACCAGGTGTGCACGGAGGAAATCTCCGACATCGGCCGCTGGCTCACCGGGCGGTTTCTGCCGACACCACCGGTACGGCGGTAAAGCCCTTCGCCTTGAGCAGGGCCAGCAAACCGTCCGGCCCGGCGAAATGCGCGGCGCCGACCATGACCAGCAGCGGCTCTTCGCCATGGAGACCCTGGGTCAGCGCCGGCAACCAGTTGCGGTTACGTTCGGCCAGCATCCGCGCGTGCAACGCGGGGGATTTGCCGCGCATTTCCTCGACATAGTGTTCCAGCCCGGTCAGATCGCCGGCCCGCCAGAGCCGCACCAGTTCCTCAGGTCCCAGGCGCGGGTCGCTGATTTCGTCCAGCGTGCCGGACAACATATCGGTTGACA
>JAKEEJ010000012.1 GCA_022616655.1 Nevskiales bacterium
CGCTTCCGGCCAGGCGCGGTGCAGATCCCAGGCCGATTTGATGGGGCAGACCACGTCGTAGCGACCCTGCACAATCACGCCCGGAATTTTGCGGA
Source organism: Nevskiales bacterium (assembly GCA_022616655.1). Classification (GTDB taxonomy): domain Bacteria; phylum Pseudomonadota; class Gammaproteobacteria; order Nevskiales; family Nevskiaceae; genus JACPFV01. Next base: position 96 of record JAKEEJ010000012.1, read on the forward strand.
TCCGGTGCACGTTTTCCAGCAACCAGTTGGGGGTTTCGAAAAAGCCCCGGTTGACGAAGTAGTGACACTCGATGCAGGCAAAGGCTTCGGCGAAAGCGTCTTCGCCAAACCGTTTAATCAGGCATTCGCTCGGCAATAGTTTGGACGTCGTTCCCTCCCAGAGACTCCAGGCACGGGCGGCTTCGCGCCGCACATCCGTGTCCGAGCCGGTGAGGCGCCGGTGATAGGCCCGCACCAGGTCGCCGCGCTCGGATTCGGGGATCGGCCTCAAGTAGTGCTGCCAGGCCTCGGGGAATAACCGGGAACACCCTTCCTGGTAGAACCAGCAAATTTCCTCCGGGCGCAGGAGAAAAATGCCGCGGAGGATCAATGCCTTCGTCCGTTCGGGATGCGTCTGCGCGTACGCCAAGGCCAGGGTGGAGCCCCAGGAACCGCCAAACACGACCCACTTTTCGATGCCCAGCGCCTGGCGGATTTTCTCAAGGTCCGCCACCAGGTCCCAGGTCGTGTTCTCGCGCAGCTCCGCGTAGGGAGTGGACTTGCCGCAGCCGCGCTGGTCAAACAATACCGCGCGGTATTTCTGTGGATCGAAGAACTGCCGGTGCCAGGGCTCAACGCCGCCCCCGGGCCCTCCATGCAAAAACACCACGGGCCTGCCCTCGGGGTTCCCACATTCCTCAACCTGCAGCTCGTGCAGGGCGGAGACTTTCAGGCGCCGGGTACGATACGGTTCGATTGCGGGATAAGGTTCGGTCATGGGTGCAGAAAGCAGGGCCTGATAACCATCGGAATGCTGCGGAAACCCCCCTGCGTAAAACAGGCTGACACGGATGGTCACATGCCAATTCGACTGACAAAACCAGGCGGGTCAGCGCAGTTGCAAGAGGGACGGCGGGCTTGCATCATTGTGGCATGAGCATGCGGTGGTGGCTGCGTTGCGGTTTACGCTTGACCGGGTTGGCAGGCATGGCTGTGGCTTTTGCCGTTTCTGCCTCTCCCCAGGTGACAACCTATACAGGCGAACCCGCGGCCGAAGACCCCCCCCCCTTCCCCCGTTCCTCGCTGTTGCAGCCCAGTGTTGCTGTCTGGACACGGGTCTTTGCCGAGTTTTCCGAATTCCAGAGCGTGATCCACTCCATGGATCAGCCTGAAAAAATCTATGTCGTGCTGGATTTCCGAGACGACGCCGCGCAACGGGGAATTGCGGAAGCGCGACGCCTGCAGGCCAAAGGTGAACAGCGTGCCAAACAGGAACTCGATCAGAAACTGAAGCGGGTGCACCAACTGCGTTACGCGCTCGACCAGCTCGCTCCTGACGAGCGGGCGGTGTATGCGCTGTTCGAGGACGATCCCGATCCGAACCGTTACAAAAAGGCCGTCGGCCGTTTCCGCGCGCAGCGCGGCCTCCGGGAGAGCACCGAGCGGGCTTTGCAAACCTCGGGCCTGTATCTGTCCAAAATGGAAACCATTTTTGCAGCCGAGAGTCTGCCGGTGCTGCTCACGCGCCTGCCGCTGGTGGAATCGTCATTCAACGTCGAGGCCCGCTCCAAGGCCGGTGCCGTGGGTCTCTGGCAGTTCATGCCCACTTCGGCACGGCTCTACATGCGGGTGGACGAAGCCGTGGACGAACGGCGCGATCCCTGGAATTCCACCCAGGGCGCCGCGCTGCATCTCAAAAACGACTACGAGGCGCTGGGTGACTGGCCTCTGGCGGTCACTGCCTATAACTACGGTCGCTCCGGACTGACCCGCGCCCTGCGGGAGGTCAATGGCGAAACGCTGGACGATCTGCTGCAGAACTGGAACGGGCGCCGCTTTGGTTTCGCTTCGCGCAACTTTTACGCCGAATTTCTGGCCGCGGTTGACGTGGAGCGCAACCACCACAATTATTTTGCGGGCCTGGAACGTCAGAGTCTCCTTGAATTCGAAGAACTGCACACCGAGCACTACGTGTCGTACGAAACGCTGCAACGTTGCGCCGGCGTGGACGAGAGCCTCTTCCGCCAGCTCAACCCCGGCTTTCGGCCGGAGGTACTGGACGGCCGTCTGCACGTGCCGCCGCAGGTCGCCATCCGCGTGCCCGTGGAGTACGCCGAACCCTTCAAAACGGCCTACGAAGCCCTGACCGCGGACGAGCGCTTTGATCAGCAGAGTTTCTACTACGTGCGTTACCGCGTGCAGAATGGAGACACCCTGGGCGGCATCGCGCACCGTTACGGCGTGAGCCTGTCGTCGCTCCAGCAGGCCAACGGCATCCGTGACCCGCGGCTCCTGCGCATCGGTCAGGTCCTGCACATTCCGCCCCGCAGCGGCAAGCGGACCCTGACGGCGACCGCTTCCGACGACTCGCGCCAGCGCGAGATCAACGGCATCCAGTACCTGTTGCACCGCGTACAGCCCGGTCAGACCCTGAGCACCATTGCCCGGCAATACCAGACCACCATCGCCGTACTGAAACAACTGAACCGGCTGGACGAATCGCAGCTGTTATACGCCGGCGCGACGCTGAAAGTTCCGCTGCATTGATCCGCGCGGCGCACCCCGTTCCGGCCGGGTGCTGCAGAACCTTTTCAGCGCGGCCGGAGTAAATCGCGGATTTCGGTCAGCAGTTGCTCCTCACGTGAAGGAGCGGGTGGCGGCACGGGCGCGGCGTTCTGCGTGCGCTTGAGCGTATTGATCCCCTTGACCAGCAGAAAAATGGCCAGGGCAATGAGGGTGAAATCCAGCAGCGCCTGGATAAACCGACCATAACCGAGCACGACGGCGGGCGTGTTTTCACCGGCCGCCTTGAGCGTCAACACCAGATCGGAAAAATCCACACCGCCAATCAGCAGGCCCAGCGGCGGCATCAGGAGGTCGCCCACCACGGACGACACCATCTTGCCGAAGGCCGCACCGACAATAATGCCCACCGCCATGTCCACCACGTTGCCGCGCATCGCAAATTCGCGGAATTCCCTGATCATGTTCATGTCGCACCGTTCCTGGAAGCGGACCCCGATTGTAGTCAAGTGCGCAGCGCCCCGGTAATCTCGGCACATGCCGGTTTATCACGTCCGCCTCGCGCACAGCGCGATCGGCTTTGAAACACGCGAGGACGAAATCCTGCTGGCCGCCGGGTTGCGCCAGCACCTCGCCCTGCCTTTTGGCTGTCAGAGCGGCACCTGCGGCTCCTGCCGTGTGCGGCTCGTGTCCGGCCGGGTGAAGTATTCCAACGCGAGCGGTCCGAAGGCCCTGTCGGACGCCGAAATCGCCGCCGGCTACATCCTCATGTGCCAGACGCAGGCCCGCAGCGATCTGACCCTGCGCCTGCACCAGCCGGAAACACTGGAAGAGCTCCGTCCGCGTCAATGGACGGCGCAGGCCGTGGCACACCGCGCCCTGTCGCACGACGTGATCGGACTTTGGGTGCAACTGCCGCCGGGCGAGTCTTTTCGTTTTCTGCCCGGCCAGTACGTGGACTTTCTGCTCAACGACGGCCGGCGGCGCAGCTTCTCCATCGCCTCCGCCGAAACGCCCGAGGGCATCCTGGAATTTCACCTGCGGGTCACACCCGGCGGACTCTTCACGCATTCCATACAGGACGACGGGCTCGAGCGCGCGCCGTTATCCTTTGAAGGGCCGCTGGGCGCGTTCTACCTGCGCGAAGAATCCACGCGCCCGGCACTCCTGATGGCCGGCGGCACCGGCTTTGGTCCCATCCAGGCAATGCTGGAACGATCGTTCAAAAACGGCCAGCCGCGTTCTTTCCATTTGTTCTGGGGCGCGCGCGCGCGGCGCGACCTTTATCTCGACTCGCTCGTACAGGAATGGACCGCACGGCACCCCAACTTCCATTACACGCCGGTGCTGTCCGAACCGGACGCCGACTGGACCGGCGAACGCGGCCTGGTGCATGAGGCACTGCTGCGCGCCTATCCCACGCTTGCCGGATACGAGGTTTACATGGCCGGCCCGCCCGCCATGGTGCACGCCGGCAAACAGGCCTTCACCGCCGCCGGCCTCGACGCGGATCATCTGCATTACGACTCGTTCGACTACGCGTTCGAAACCTGGCCGGCGCTGGAGAAAAAACCGGCGTAACCACCGTTTCTCTGGGCTTATTTCTTCCCGTCCGACTTCTGCTGCATATGCTGATGCTCGGTCGTGTCGCCGGACTTTTTCACCTCAAACTGCACGCAGACTTGCTCACAGACCTTCTTCGTCTTCCTGCAGTCCGTGCCGTTGGGGTAGTACTCAATACACTCGTAGCTGCACGACTCACGGGTCAGCGTGCACTCCGCGTGCGCAACGCCCGAAAAAATCGAAACCGTCACAGCTGAAAGCGCCACTGTCAGGATGTGTTTCATGTCCGTTCTCCCTTCACACTGAATAGAGCCGCAGTCCAAACCAGAGCTTAATCACGCCGCCTCAACCTTGACCCACTTCATGCGCCCGGATGCCCCGGACTTGATGGAAACAGCGGCCTTGCGACATTTGAAATGCTCGGCCACCAGAGCCACCAGCTCCTCATTGGCCTTGCCATCCACCGGCGGCGACTTCAGCCTGGCCAGCCAGGCGCCATCGGGCCCCTGCACGAGTTCGGAACTCCGTGCTCTTGGCTTCACCTTGATTTGCAGGAGCGCCGTGGCCATTTTTGGCGGCAGCCTAACGTTTGAATTCACCGGCTGCCGAAGGCAGTCCGGTGGAATGATGAGTTAGCCGTCACGTTCTAGAATCTCCGACACCCGCGCTTGCAGCAGCGGTACGAGTTCCTTTTCGAACCACGGATTGCGCTTCAGCCATAAGTTGTTTCGAGGACTCGGATGGGGCAGCGCAATGGTATGCGGCCAATGCTTGCGCCATGCCTGAACGATCTCGGTGAGCGATGCGGCTTCGTTCGGAAG
>JAKEEJ010000013.1 GCA_022616655.1 Nevskiales bacterium
ATGGGGCAAAGACGGTCTCGACGGACAGTTCTACATCCTGCAGGCGCGACCGGAAACGGTGAAGTCCCGCTCCAGCGCCGACACTCTGCGACGCTACAAACTGAAAAACAGCAACGGACACCGAACACCTCTCGTGTCAGGCCGTGCCATCGGCCAGAAAATCGGTGCCGGTCCGGTGCGTAAATTGCAGGCGATCACGGACATGCATCGCGTGCGCCCGGGCGACGTGCTGGTCACGGACATGACCGACCCCGACTGGGAACCGATCATGAAACGGGCCAGTGCCATTGTGACCAACCGCGGCGGCCGCACCTGCCATGCCGCCATCATCGCGCGTGAACTGGGCATACCGGCCGTCGTGGGCTGCGGCAATGCCACGCAGAAACTCAACGACGATGAACCGGTCACGGTGTCCTGTGCCGAGGGAGACACCGGCCACGTGTATGCCGGCCACGTGGATTACGTCGTGGACGAGGTTACGCTGGACCGCCTGCCCGACATCCCCGTCAAGATCATGATGAACGTCGGCAATCCCGACCAGGCTTTCGGCTTTGCCGCCTTGCCGCATCACGGCGTGGGCCTGGCGCGGCTGGAATTCATCATCAACAAGCAGATCGGCGTGCACCCGCGCGCACTGCTCGAGCGGGACCGGCAGCCGCCCGAGATCCGCACCCAGATTGACCGGAGGATTGCGGCTTACGGCGACCCGGTGAATTATTTCATCAAGCGCCTGGCCGAAGGCATCGCCACGATTGCCGCCGCGTTTGCCCCGCAACCGGTGATCGTCCGCCTGTCGGATTTCAAATCCAACGAGTACGCCAACCTCGTGGGCGGCCGCCCGTACGAACCGCACGAGGAAAATCCGATGCTGGGCCTGCGCGGCGCGGCACGGTATATCACGGACTCCTTCCGCCCCTGTTTCGATCTCGAATGCCGCGCCCTGAAGTATGTGCGAAATGACATGGGATTTACCAACGTGCAGGTCATGGTGCCGTTCGTGCGCACGCTGAACGAAGCACGGCGCGTCACGGAGATTCTCAGGGACAACGGCCTGGAGCGCGGCCGCGACGGTCTGAAGCTCATCATGATGTGCGAACTGCCGTCCAACGCGCTGCTGGCCGAACAGTTTCTGGAGTACTTCGACGGCTTCTCCATCGGCTCCAACGACATGACCCAGCTCACGCTGGGACTGGACCGCGATTCCGAGCGGGTCGCGCCGATGTTTGACGAGCGCGATCCTGCGGTCAAGCATCTCTTGTCACTGGCCATTGCCGCCTGCCGCAAACACAAAAAATACATCGGCATCTGCGGCCAGGGCCCCTCCGATCACCCCGACTTTGCCCGCTGGCTGCTGGATCAGGGAATAGAGAGTCTCTCGCTCAATCCGGACACGGTGGTGGAAACCTGGCTGTTTCTGGAACAACAACGGAGGGCCGGAGATCCGTCACACTGAAGCGACCGCGCGCCCGCCATAACGGGATCGCCTGCCGTTATTCCACCCACCCGAACCGTTCGACGGCGTTGAACACGTCCGTTTCGGTGACGATACCGATGATTTTGTCGCCCTGTGCAATCGCCAGACGGCTGAAATTGCGGTCGGCCAGGAGGCGCGACGCCTCGCGGAGGCTGGTTTCGACGGGAACCGAAAACAACGGCCGGCTGGCGATGTCCTTGACCTTGGTGGTCGCCGTACTGCGGTTGGCATACACAATCTTGGTGACGATGTCGCGCCGCGTCACGATGCCCCACTCGCCCTGCGCGTTCGGTTCCACCACGACACAACTGACGTTGTTCTGGTGCATCGTGTGCATGGTGCTCTCGATGGTTTCGCCGTCGCCGACGGTGATCAGCGCACGCGTCATCAGTTCGCCGACGGTCTGTGGCGCACGGCCCGTGGACACCATTTCTTCCATGGGTTGCAGCAGGCGCCGGATTTCACGCTGCTTGCGCTCCTTGATCAGCTGTTCCTGCTGCGCCTTGCGCTTGGCCTCCAGATCAATGCCGCCCTGGATGCGCTCAATCAGCGCGTCGGCGAACTGGGAAGTGCCCACTTCTTTGGCGCCTTCGATCTGGCGCGCAAAATCGTAGGTCACGATGCCGTCGCTCACCACTTCCGGATACACCAGCGAAATCAGGTCGGCAGCCTCCTTCCAGCCCATGTATTCCAGCATCATCACGCCGGAAAACAGCAGCGAGCCCGGATTGACCTTGTTCTGATTGGCATACTTTGGCGCGGTGCCGTGGGTCGCCTCAAACACGGCGATGTTGTCTGAAATATTTGCGCCCGGCGCGATGCCCATACCACCGACTTCCGCAGCCACGGCATCGGACAGGTAGTCACCATTGAGGTTGGGCGTGGCGAGCACGTCAAACTCCTCCGGCCGCAGCAGCATCATCTGGAACATGATGTCGGCGATGCGGTCCTTGATGACGATTTTGCCTTCGGGCTGTTTGCCTTTGTATTCCGCGTAAAGCTGCTCTTCCGTGATGGTGACACTGCCGAATTCCTCGCGCGCCAGTTCGTACCCCCAGTTGCGGAAGGCCCCTTCCGTGAATTTCATGATGTTGCCCTTGTGCACCAGCGTCACCGACTCACGGCCGTGGTCAATCGCGTACTGGATGGCCTTGCGTACCAGACGCTTGGTGCCGAAAGCCGAGATCGGCTTGATGCCGATGCCGGAGCCGTCGAAGAACTTGGCTTTCATTTCCTCGCGCAGGAATTTTGTAACCCTGGCGTTTTCCGGCGTGCCCGCCTTGTATTCGATGCCGGCGTACACGTCCTCGGTATTTTCGCGGAAGATCACCACGTCCACCTTGCCCGGTTGCTTCAGCGGACTGGGCACGCCGGCGTAGTGCCGGACCGGCCGCACACAGGCGTAGAGATCCAGCTCCTGGCGCAGGGCCACGTTGAGTGAACGGAAGCCCCCCCCGACCGGCGTGGTCAGGGGTCCCTTGATCGAAATCACCAGCTCCCGCAACGCCCTCAAGGTTTCATCGGGACAATAGTTGCCGTCGTACAGCCCGGCCGCCTTCTCGCCGAGGAATGTCTCGCACCAGTGAATCTTGCGCCGGCCCGCATACGCCTTGGCCACCGCCGCGTCCCAGACGCGCAGACACGCCTTTGTGATATCGGGACCAATGCCGTCGCCTTCAACGAACCCGATGATGGCCTGATCCGGAACGTGCAACTTGCCGTTTCTGATCACGGCTTTTTCACCCACGGCGGGCAGTTTGATATGGCGGTAGGCGGCAGACATGGAGACTCCGGACTCTGGATTCTATTTTGAAGTCAAGTTATTGAATGTGTTTTTATTCTAGCACCAGGCATGTTTCCCGCGCGGCGGCGGGTTAAGCTAGGCGCCCTTGAAACGGACCGGCGCTCAAGATGGAAACTGCCCTACGCGTTCTGGTACCCGTCGCCAACGGTACCGAAGATATTGAAATCGTCACTCTTGTTGACGTGCTACGGCGTGCACGGATGGACGTCACGGTGGCCAGCATCGAACACGACCTCACCGTCACCTGCGCCCGCGGATGCAAGCTGACCGCCGATCAATCGTTCGCAGACGTTCGCAAAGACACCTTCAGTCTGATCGCACTGCCGGGCGGCAACGCGGGCGCTGCGGCGCTTGGCAAGAACCGCGCGCTCATCGAAATGCTCAAACAGCAGCGCGCGGCGCGGCGCTGGTACGCGGCCATCTGCGCAGCGCCCGCCCTGGTTCTGGCTCCGCAGGGCCTGCTCGAGGGCAAGCGCGCCACGTGTTATCCCAGCTTCAAAGATCAGTTGCCGCGTTATCTCGATGAAGCGGTGGTGGTGGACGGACACTGCATCACCAGCCAGTCACCGGCTACGGCCATGGCATTTGCCCTGAAACTGGTGGAGCTCCTGTGCGGAAAGGAGAAGCGCCAGGAACTGAGCGAGGACCTGCTGGTGCCGGTTCCGGCCTGACAGAAACGGAAAGGACCTACCCGAACTGGCGGTAAAACCGCTTTACAAGGCGTGCCTGTATCGCATAGAACTCGCCGACCACTCGCTCGACGAGGTCGGCATCGCGACGCGTGATGGCATCGGCGATACGGGCAAAATGCCCCGCCAGTTCGTCGGGAGACTGCGCAACCAGTTCCGTCGTCCGCCGGCCGTGCGGAAGCGCGGGCGTGGTTTCCGAGAGAAATTTGGCGATACGCCGGCTGCGACCGATCCGGAGCAGCGTCCGGACAAAGTCCACCTGGGCATCCGCCAGCACCGCTGTCTCGGTGTTCCGCGCGAACCCTTCCAGCTGCTTCGCGAGGCGTACAATAAGGGTGCAGTCCTCCGGGGTCGCCCGCTCGACGGCCCGGCGCGCCGCCACGCGCAGCATCGTGCCGCGCATGTCGAGCAGCTCGTCGAGCTCACCTTCGGTAAGGCGTGCCACCGTTGCACCAACGTTGGCTTCGATTTTGACGAGACCCTTGGCCTCGAGAATGCGCAAGGCCTCGCGCACCGGGCTGCGGCTTGAATCGAACCGCTTGACGAGATCCAGTTCCTTGAGCCGGTCGCCCGGCTGGAACGTTTTGCGTTCGATGAGTACTTTGATGCGGTCGGCAATCTTGACCGCTGAAAGACCTGCGCGCGCATTCATCGCAAGGCTCCGTCGGCGGTATCCCGTGCGTCCGGAGTCGGCCAGTAACGGTCGCGGACTCGTTTCTTGAACACTTTTCCCGTCGCTTCGCGCGGCAGGGCGTCCACGAAATCAAGCGAGCGCGGGCACTTGACGATGGAAAGGCGTGCGCGGCAGAAATCAAGAATGTCCTCGGCCAGGGCGGCGCTCGCTTCGCTCCGGTCGAGGAGTTCGACCACGGCCTTGGCCTCCTCACCGAGCTCCTCGTTCGGCACCCCGATGACCACCGCGTCCGCCACTCTGGGATGCGTCACGAGCACCGATTCGGCCTCCTGCGGATAGATGTTGACCCCTCCGGAAATAATCATGAAATGTTTGCGGTCGGTGAGGTAGAGATAACCGTCGTCGTCAAGATAACCGACGTCACCAAGCGTTGCATACCCCTGCGGCGAGTAGCTGCCCGCGGTTTTTTCGGGTGCGTTGTGATAGGCGAAACGCTGTCCTCCGCCGAAATAGACGGTACCCACCGCGCCGGCGGGAAGTTCGTGAAACTCCTCGTCGAGAACGTGGACGGTGCAATTCTTGGGTCGACCGACCGAACCCTTGTGTGTGAGCCATTCCGGCGAGGTGATGCTCGTCATGCCCATGCCCTCGGTGCCTGCGTAAAACTCCACGAGGATGGGCCCCCACCAGGCGATCATCGCCTCTTTCACGAGCACCGGGCACGGCGCGGCCGAATGCAGCGCTTCACGCAGGGACGACAGATCGTAGGCTTTGCGCGCATGTTCCGACAGCTTCAGCATGCGAATGAACATGGTCGGCACCCACTGGCTGTGGGTAATGCGGTAACGCGCAATGAGTGCGAGCGCGGCCTCGGCTTCAAAACGGGGCATTAATACCGCCGTGGCTCCACGGGCCATGACGCCCATGTGCGACATCAGCGGTGCCGGGTGGTACAACGGCGCCGGGTGCAAATAGATGGAATCCGGCTGGAGCCGTTCGACGATCGTCAGATCCGGGTTCGGGGCGTCGAAGGCATTGTTCGGCAGCGGCCGCTGAATGCCCTTTGGGAACCCGGTCGTGCCCGAAGAATAGAACATGGGTTGGCCGGCCGCCGGATCGGCAATGAGCGTCGTGGCACAGGCACCGAGGGCTGCCTCATAGGACGTGCAGCCTGCCGCCGTGCCACCCGCTGAGAAAACCGGCAGCGCCGGCAGCTCGCGTGCAAGATCGGCCGCCACCGAACCAAGGTGCGCCGAGATCACGGCCGCTTTCGCCCCGCAGTCGCGAGCGATATACGCCATCTCTTGTGCCGTCAGCCGTGTCGGCAGCGGAGTGAAATAAAGGCCGGCGCGTTGGGCACCCCAGACAAAAATGAGAAAAGAAAAGTCATTCTCGAGCGCGAACACCACGTGGTCTCCGGTGAACAAACCGAGGCCGCGCAGGAGGCAGGCCACACGGTTGGCTTCGGCATCGAGAACGGCATAGGTCAGCGCCGCGCCGGTCTCGCCCATGATGAGCGCCGGATGACTTCCCCTTTCGCGCGCGTGCAGGTGTGGATGCATGGAACGAACGGCGGGCCTCTCAAAGAACGACCGCTTGACAGCTGGAAATTATTCGCGGCAAAATTGTCGCGTATTTTGCCGACTTTAACAAGCGCTGGAGCGTGGACGGCGCACTCGGCACAGGGACGGGAACAAGAGGAGGATTCAGGCATGATGACTCGTCGGGATGTTTTAAGTCTGGCCGCCAGTCTCACGGCCGGTTCCCTCTGGAACACCCGCCTGCTGGCGGACCCCGACAAAACGGGGACGGATCTTTCCGATATTGATGCCTTTTTCAAGCGCTCGCTTGACGATCTGGGGGGTGGCGGCGCCCTGGTGCTCTATCACGGCGGGGAGCTTGTTTACGCCAGGGGTTTTGGCAAAGCGAAAGGCAAGGGCAGCTGGACGACACGAACCGTCGTGCCGATTGGCTCGTCTACCAAATGGATGTCCGGCGGCGTCATCCTGTCGCTGGTCGAATCGGGACTGCTCAGTCTGGACGACACGGCGGGTAAATACCTGCCCGGTTTCAAGGGAGACAAAGGCAACATCACGATTCGCCAGATGTTCTCGCACACCCACGGTTTTCCGGAAGGCCCGCAGGTCCACCGCGACACGACGCTCACCATGGAAGAGGCGGTGCGGCGCATCTCTGAAATAAAGCTGGCGCATGTACCGGGCACAAAGCTCCACTACAGCGGCCTGGGCATGCAGGTCGCGGGCTATATCGCAACGCGGGTCACGAAGAAGCCCTGGGTGGAACTCTTTCGCGAGCGGATTGGCGATCCGCTGGAGATGAAGGACACGGATTATTACGCCTTCGGCAAAACCGACAATCCGAACGTGGCGGGCAGCGTGCAGACCTCGGCCGAAGACTACTCACACTTTACGCGCATGGTACTGGACAAAGGCGTCTTCAAAGGACG
>JAKEEJ010000078.1 GCA_022616655.1 Nevskiales bacterium
ACGCTCGGCGCCGGCGCGGCGGCCCCCGGATTTTGCACGGGCACAATCAGGCGCGGCATGAAGTCCGTCGCCGCTTTGGGTCGCGGAGCTTGTGATTCCGGGGAGGCCGTTTGAGTGGACACCGGCACGTCGTAAGACGCTGGTGCCGTTTCCATCGGTTCGGTACGCACGGGTTGCGGGTACGGTTCACGCGGGATTTCCGTTGTGAACGCGGGCGCTGTCGCCGGTCCGGATTGAGGTTGAAAAAGCTGGGCCTGCTGCTCCGGTGCCGCGGTTTCGGACCGCACGCTCATGGGTGGCGAAGCGGGCAAGCGCGGTTCGGCCGGTGCTCCGGAATCCCGATCAGGCAAGGTGCGGAAATCCGTGCCCTCGGTACGATCACGGCCGCCGCGGCCGCCACGCCGCCGTCGCCGGCGGCCCCGACCTTCGCGGTTTTCAGACGTCGCGGTACCCGTTGACGCGCCATCCGGGCCGGGCGACGCGTCGGGCGGCCGTTCAGTGCGAACTTGTTCCTGTGGGCGCGGGGGGGCTTGCACACGCGGTCGGTCATCGCGGTGCGGGCTCCCTTCGGGGCGGTCGCCCCGATTGTTCCACCGGCTGTCTCGGCGCCCCTCGCGGTCACTGTGGAAATCGCGCGGACCATTCCGGTGCCCCTCCCGACGTCCCTCGCGACCGCCGCGGAAATCCCGTGAACCGCCGTCCCGGCGCCCATCCCGGCGTCCCTCGCGGCGCATCTCGGATGGCAGCGTCGGCTGGGTTTGCGTCGTTGGGCTGAGCGGAGCGGATCCGGTACCGGTGCCACGTCCCAGCCAGCGTTTCATCCTGTTCCAGAACCCCTCTTCTGCCGGCGTGAACGTCGCACTGGGGGTCGGGGCTGGAACAGCGGGCCGGATGTTCTGCACGGCCGGTTCCGCCACCGGTCTTGCCGGCGCGCGTCCGGCGGCCGGAAGCTCCTGCTTCTTGTCCTTGGGATCCTGGATCCAGGCATAACTGACGGCGTCGTTCTTGTCCTGCTTGAGCTGGTCGCCGCGGATGCGCGCAATTTCGAAACGGGGTGATTCCAGCGCGGTGTCGGGTACCAGCGTGATCTGCGTACGGTGCCGTGCTTCGAGCTCCGCCAGCGGCATGCGTTTTTCATTCAGCAGGAAGGTCGCCACGTCCACCGGCAACCGTGCCACCACCCGCGAGGTCTGTTCCTTCATGGCTTCTTCTTCAATCAGGCGTAACACCGACATGGCCAGCGATTCCACGCTGCGGATCTGGCCACGGCCGTTGCAGCGCGGGCACGGGATCTGGGTGTGCTCACCCAGGCTGGGCTGCAGGCGCTGACGCGACATCTCGAGCAGTCCGAAGCGCGACAGGCGTCCGAACTGGATGCGCGCACGGTCCATCTCGCAGGCTTTCTGCAGACGCTCCTCCACCCCGCGCTGGTTGCGGGACGATTCCATGTCAATGAAGTCAATGACGATCAGTCCCCCGAGGTCGCGCAGACGCAGCTGACGGGCCAGTTCATCGGCCGCTTCCAGGTTGGTTTTGAGTGCGGTTTCTTCGATGTCGCGGCCGCCGGTGGCGCGCGCCGAGTTGATGTCAATCGAGGTCAGAGCTTCGGTGTGGTCAATGACGATCGAACCGCCGGCCGGCAGCTCGACCCTGCGCTCGTGTGCACTTTCGATCTGGCTCTCGATCTGGAAGCGGGAAAACAGCGGCATGGGATCCTGATAAAGCTTCAGGTGCGAGAGATAATCGGGCATCACATGCCGGATGAACTCGCGCGCCTGTTCGTAGGCCTCGACGCTGTCCACCATGATTTCGCCGATGTCGGGCCGCATGGAGTCGCGCAGCGCGCGGATCATGGTGTTGCTTTCCTGGTAGACCAGAAACGGTGCCGGTCGTGCCCCGACGGCCTGGATCACGTTGTTCCAGATGTCCAGCAGATAGTTGAGATCCCACTGAAGCTCCTCGGCGCTGCGGCCAATGCCGTTGGTGCGGACGATCACGCTCATGCCGTCCGGCAGCTGCAACTGTGCCAGCGTCTGCTTGGCGTCCTCGCGCTCCTCGCCTTCGACGCGGCGCGACACGCCGCCGGCGCGGGGGTTGGTGGGCATCAGTACCAGATAGCGGCCGGCCAGGCTGACGAACGTGGTCAGCGCCGCGCCCTTGGTGCCGCGCTCCTCCTTCTCGACCTGGACGATCAGTTCCTGGTCTTCGCGGATCAGTTCGCGGATGGTCGCGCGGCCGGAGCCCGGATCCTTGCGGAAGTTGTCGCGGGTGATTTCCTTGAGCGGTAGAAATCCGTGGCGCGCCGCGCCGTAGTCCACAAAACAGGCTTCCAGGGACGGCTCCACGCGGGTGACGCGAGCCTTGTAAATGTTGCCTTTGACCTGCTGGCGGGACGCGAACTCCACGTCGAGGTCCTGGAGGACCTGGCCGTCAACAATGGCCACGCGCAATTCCTCGCGCTGGGTGGCGTTAATCAGGATTCTTTTCATACACTGCGGTCTCGGTGACGCTCACCGCAGGCGAGGAGTGAAGCCCTTAGGCGGGTGCTCCGGACGGCGAAACAAGACGGCCGCCCGTCCCGGAACGGGAGGGAAGCCTCAGCCGCTTGCGGCTACGCACCGCGGGCTGCTTGTTGGAACAGCGCGCCGGGAGCAGAACATGCTCCACCGGTACACCGCCTTCAAAAATCTTTTCGCAAACCCGGTTCATCCGGTCAGACTCTCCGGCGCGCTTTTCTTTACGCGCCGCACTCACCGCCATGCGGGAGCTGGATTGACATCGGCCCGTTGCGCTTGCGCGCGACGGGAATGATTCTTCAGCAATCAGGCTTCGAGAAGAAGGGTGCGAACTGTTATGCTCACGTCCCGCCTCACGAACCCTTGCGGCAGCTTAAAAAGCCGCCGCGAGTGCTTCTCCGGGCGTCATAAATTTGACGCGGAGATGTCACATTCTGCCACAAGTACCGCCAAAAAGTCGGCCCGCCGGCACCCGGCCCTCGGTTCAACGCGTCACGATTTCCAGGAATGAAGACGGTCAACGGTTGGACAATTACCTGTTGAGGGTTCTGGCGGGGGTGCCCAAATCGCATGTCTACCGTCTGGTCCGCTCCGGTCAGGTCCGGGTGAACAGCGGCCGTGCCAGGCCCGACCGTCGCTTGAAAGAGGGCGACGAAATCCGCGTGCCACCGGTGCGCCGGACGGAAGCCGGCGCCCCGGTCCGGCCGCCGGACGCAGTGCTGGACCGTCTGCGCCGGGCCATCCTCCATGAAGACCACCACTACCTCGCCCTCAACAAACCGGCCGGACTGGCGGTACACGGCGGCAGCGGCATTCTCTTCGGCGTGATTGAAGCCGCCCGCGCCTGGGACCGGTACGATTATCTGGAGCTGTGCCACCGTCTGGACCGCGACACCAGCGGCGTGCTGCTGCTGGCCAAGTCCCGGGACGCGTTGCGGCGCGCACAGGCCGCCTTTCGCGACGGCCAGGCGCAGAAACGCTATCAGGCCCTGTTGTGCGGACGCTGGCAGGGCGGCAGCCGTGACGTGGATTCGGCGCTGCTCAAGAACCGCCTGATGAGTGGCGAACGCTTCGTGCTGGTGGACGACCAGGGCAAACCTTCACGCTCGCGGTTCACCCCTGTGGCGCGCTATGCCGCCGCCACGCTTTGCGAAGTGAACATCTATTCCGGTCGCATGCACCAGATCCGCGTGCACGCCGCCGAACTCGGTCATCCCGTGGCCGGCGACCGCAAGTACGGCCACGTCGAGGAAAAAACGCCGTTGCGCGCGCTGGGACTGAAACGCACGTTTCTGCACGCCGCGTCGCTGCGTCTGCCGGCGGACGGCGAATTCCCGGCGCTGGTGCTGGACTCGCCCTTGCCGTCGGAACTGAGTGATTTCCTGAAAAAACTGGGGCCGGAGTTGTGACTGAAAACTCCATAACAGGGCCACCCTGATTTACGGAATACAGAATCCAGCCTGGGCCAGTGCGTGCCGCACGGCGATCAGCGGCAGACCGATCAGGGCGGTTGGATCGCAGGTTTTGATGGTACTCAGCAGGGCGATGCCCAGGCCCTCGGCCTTGAACCCGCCGGCACAGTCCAGCGCCGGCTCCGCGTCGAGGTAGTGCTCGATTTCGGTACGGGTAAGGGTGCGGAAACGGACGAGGGTCGTGTCGAGCGCGGGGAATGTCTGCGGACCCTTGAGCAATACCATGGCCGTGTCAAACGTTACTGATTTTCCTGAGCACGATTGCAACTGTTCCAGCGCCCGGGCCCGCGTGCCGGGTTTGCCCAGAATGTGTTCACCGGTACTGGCGACCTGATCCGAACCCAGCACCCAGCGACCCGGATGAAGTTGCGCAACCGCCCGGGCTTTTACCAGGGCCAGGCGTTGAGCCAGGCTGGCCGGGGTTTCGCCGGCCAGGGGCGTCTCATCCACTTCGGGAGCATGAGCGGTGAACGGGACCCTCAGCCGCGCCAGCAATTCCAGACGGTACCGGGAGCTGGAGGCCAGAATCAGCGGAGCGGTCTTTGAAATCGTACTGGCCATCGCTGGATTTTTTGACTTTAAACGGGGGGAACTCTACCATCGCGCGCCCTATGCCACGGTCCAGGGCGGACAGTATTCCCCTCCGTGCCAGCTTATCGAGGGCCCTCGCCGGTCGTGAGCATTACGCAGGGCCCGTCCCGCTGGCGCAGTTGTCGCGGCTGTCCGCGCTGCTGGCCGATACGGCCGGTTCGCTGACGGCGGATCTGCAGTTGGAGAAGGACGAACAGGGTCGGGCCTGGCTGCGCGGCGCAATTTGCGGCGTGCTGATGCTGAACTGCCAGCGGGGTTTGCACCCCTATGCCTGGAGCTGTGAGGCCCGACTGGCCTTGTGCCTGGTCGGCAGCGAGGCCGAAGAGGCGCGGGTGCTCAGGGAATGCGAGCCCTACTGGGTGCGTGACGATGTGCTGCCCGTGCGGGAGCTGATTGAAGATGAAGTATTACTGACGCTGCCCATGGCGCCGCGCTGTGACGATGAGGATTGTGTCAAGAGGCTGAGTTAGCGATTCATTACAGGGTGGCGGGGTCTCAAGTAAAATCAGCGGCCCTTTTGCTCCATTTGCCCAGATTCAGGAGTGTTCCATGGCTGTTCAGGATTCCAAAAAATCGCGCGCCTATCGCGGCCACCGCCGTGCGCACCAGAAGCTGTCGGCGCCCACGCTGTCGGTGGACCCCACTTCCGGCGAAACCCACCGGCGTCATCACGTGACCGCAGACGGGTACTACCGCGGCAAAAAAGTGATTGAGACCCCGCCGGTCGAACCCGAGGTTCAAGGGTAGTTCGTCTTCCAGTCGTTGCAGCCGGGTATGACCGGACCGGTCAGTCTTGCCATTGATGCCATGAGTGGCGACCACGGCCAGACCGTGGCCGTAGGCGCAGTACGCCTGGCCTTGCAGCAGCACCCCGAGTTGCGTCTGATCCTGGTGGGGGATGCCTCGCGGATCGAGGCGGAGCTTGCGACCCACAAACTGACCGGCGACGCGCACGTGAGCGTGCAGCACGCCAGTGAAGTGGTGGAGATGACCGAGCCGCCGGCCCGGGTCCTGCGCAACAAGAAGGATTCTTCCATGCGCGTGGCACTGAATCTGGTCAGGGACGGGCGCGCGCAGGCCTGTGTGTCGGCCGGCAATACCGGTGCCCTGATGGGTCTGGCCCGTCTCGTCCTCGGCATGCTGCCGGGTATAGACCGGCCGGCCATTATTTCCGCCATGCCCAACGTACGCGGTCACGCCCACATGCTCGATCTGGGTGCCAATGCCACGTGCACCGCGGAGCAGCTCTTTCAGTTTGCCGTGATGGGGGCCGCGCTCGCCACAGCCGTGGATGGCATCAAACGCCCGCGCGTGGCGTTGCTCAACATCGGTCAGGAAGACACCAAGGGTCATCACACCATCCGGGACGCGGCCGCGCGGCTGTCAGCCTCCGATCTCAATTACATCGGCTTCATTGAAGGCGACGGCATCTTTTTCGACCCGGTGGACGTGGTGGTCTGCGACGGCTTTGTCGGCAACGTGGCGCTCAAGACCGGCGAGGGCGTGGCACGTCTGATCCGCCGCTTCATGCGTGAGGAATTCACCCGCAACCTCTGGCACCGCCTGACGGCGGCGACGGCGTACCCGGTGCTGAAATCGCTCAGCAAACGGCTGGACTCGCGCAACTATAACGGCGCCAGCTTCCTGGGTCTGAACGGCATTGTCATCAAAAGCCACGGCGACGCCGACGCCCGTGCCTTCGCCAACGCCATTCGTGTGGCGGCGTTGGAAGTGAAAAAGAACGTCCCCCGGCGCATTGGTGCGCGCCTGGCGGCTACCCTCGGCTTGTCCGCGGTATCGCGTCTGGCGACGGGCGGAGCGTAAAAAACCGGGAAAGCCCCCCAACAATGGATTGCCGTCTGTCAACCGGGGCCGACAGCGGCCGTTGTTTTTCAATAAAGGAACACCGGCTGCATAATCAGCCGGAGTCCGGTCCTGCCACGAGAGGAGAGGGTTGCGACCATGTCCGTGATGACCGCCTCGCTTGCCGTTCACCGTTTCGGTCTGGGACCGCGCCCCGGTGAGTTGCGCACGGTGGGGAGTGA